>JBILYQ010000192.1:0-4632 GCA_044377655.1 Flavobacterium sp. | reverse complement strand
AGTTAGATGAAAAATGGAAGTAAAAAAAAACTCCTCAAGAAATTGAGGAGTTTTTACCTATAATTATAAATTATTTTTAATATTTATAATGCATTATATACTTTTAACGCTTCTTTTAATATTTCTACGGCACGTATCAAATCTTCCTTTTTGAGGACATAAGCAATTCGAACTTCATCAAGTCCAACTCCGGGTGTAGAATAAAAACCAGCAGCAGGAGCCACCATGACGGTTTCGCCATTAAAATCGTAGGATTCTAATAACCATTGGGCAAATTTATCCGCATTTTTGACAGGCAATTTTGCAATGCAATAAAAGGCTCCTTTGGGTGTTGCTACTTTCACACCTTCAATTTTTTGTAATTCAGCGATAAGTGTATCTCGTCTGTCCTTGTATTCCGTAATGACATCATCAAAATAACTTTGTGGTGTATCTAATGCTGCTTCGCTTGCAATTTGTGCATACGTTGGAGGGCTTAATCGTGCTTGTGCAAATTTCATTGCCGTTGCCATTAACTCTTTATTTTTTGAGACAATGCAACCTATTCTTGCGCCACACATGCTATACCGTTTGGAAACCGAGTCTATCATGATGGCATGCTGCTCTAATCCAGGTACATTCATCACAGAAAAATGTTCTTCTCCATCGTAAATGAATTCGCGATACACTTCGTCTGCAATAAGAAACAAATCGTGTTTTTTTACAATTTCTGCTAGCTGTAGAATTTCTGCTTTTGAGTATAAATATCCAGTAGGATTTCCAGGATTACAAATTAGAATAGCTTTTGTTCTAGGGGTGATTAATTTCTCGAATGCTGATATTGGAGGTAGCGCAAAACCGTCATCAATTGTTGAAATTACAGGAACAACTTTTACACCAGAAGCTGTAGAAAAACCATTGTAATTCGCATAAAAAGGTTCCGGAATAATGATTTCATCATCAACATCCATAGTACTTCCCATAGCAAAAAGCAATGCCTCTGAACCACCAGTGGTTATAATAATATCTGCCACGTCAATCGGCAATCCATGATTTTTATAATAAGCGGAGAGTTTTGTTCTATAGCTTTCAAAACCTGCCGAATGGCTGTATTCCAATACTTTTATATCAGCATTTTTTACAGCATCAAGTGCCACTTGTGGAGTTTTTATATCGGGTTGCCCAATGTTTAAATGATATACTTTGTTACCTTTCTTTTTTGCAATGTCAGCATAAGGAACCAATTTTCTAATTGGAGACTCTGGCATTTGCTCTCCTTTAAGTGAAATTTTAGGCATAGTTTAGTTTTTTGTGATGCAAATTTGCGACTTTTTTAGGTTGAAAACAATTCATTTTTAAGAATATATAGTGTTAAATTTCCCATGTCCTGTTTTTTTTGATTAAATTTATAAAAAGATAAATTCATGAGATTGTGCCTTACCTTTTTAATGATGACTTTGTCAATTTCCATTGGATACTGTCAATTGGGTTTTCAAATGGAAACCAATAAAAACAAATTTGTAATTCCTTTTCAATTAATTAATAATTTAATTTTCATCCCAATTACGGTAAATGGAGAGGAATTAACTTTTCTCCTCGATACAGGTGTAGAGCAAACCGTTTTATTTAGTTTGGATGATAAAGAAGACGTGAGTTTTTTTAATGTAAAAAAAATCAAGCTAAAAGGATTGGGAAGTAGTGATGCTATTGAAGCATTGAAATCATCAAATAACAGGCTAAAGGTAAAAGAGTTTGTCGATAACAGCCACGATATTTATATCATCCTCAACCAAGAATTTAATTTTTCTTCCCAAGTTGGAATTCCTGTTAATGGCATCATTGGCTATCATTTTTTTAAAAATCATTTGGTTGAAATAAATTATATCCAAAAAAAAATAATTGTTTACAAGAATCATAAAAAAATCCGGAAGCGTCTCCAAAAAAGTTTTTTTTCGGAAAACATCTCTTTAGAAAACAACAAACCCTACCTTATTTCCCAAATTACATTCCGTGAAAAGTCCATTCCCTCAAAAATGTTATTGGATACCGGTAACAGCGATGGATTATGGGTTTTTAGAAATAGTCAAAATGCCATTACCTTACCCGATTATGTTATTTCCGATTATCTTGGACGAGGTTTTAGCGGTAATGTTTACGGTGAAAGAGGAAGGATTACTGCTCTGAAATTTGGTAATACCAGCTTTAAAAAACCTATTGCCACCTTTCCCGATTCCACTTCGACGAAAGACGTGGTCATGGTAGAAGACAGAATAGGATCCTTGGGCGGAGAAGTCTTAAAAAGGTTTTCTATCGTCTTTGATTACAACAATAACAAAATGTATTCAAAGCCAAACACTCTTTTGAACGAGCCCTTTAATTATAACATGAGTGGTATTGAAGTGCAACATGAAGGATTGGAATGGGTCAAGGGCAATTACACTGAAAATCCAACTTTATCCGATAATTTATTCGACAATAGAGGCGAAAAAATCAATAACAATCTTAAATTCAAGTTTGAATTAAAACCAGTATTTACTATATATACTGTTAGAGTTGCCTCACCAGCAGAGAAAGCAGGATTATTAAAAGGAGATAAAATACTAAAAATAAACCACACTGAAGCACATAGTTTCTCTTTAGAAAAGATAAATCAACTGCTCAAATCCGAAGAAGGAAAAACAATTGAAATGGAATTGGAGCGCAACAAAAAAATACTAAAAATCAAATTCCAACTAAAAAACGTTCTATAAAAAAAGCGTCCCTATTTTGGGACGCTTTTAATTATTGTTGCATTGGGCTCAATTTCTTTTTTTCCAGAAGGTTAACCTCAGGTTTCACAACCACTTCACCTTTTATCTTCAAGGGTACGCGCCCACCTTCATAATTGACAGCATTAGATTCAACTGTAATGGTTTTTCTGATTGGTCCAGGGTTCATATTGTATTTTACATCTATTTTACCCGTTTTGCCGGGCATAATTGGTTCAGTAGGTTTCGATGGAACCGTACAACCGCATGTTGATTGCACATTAGTAATAATCAATGGCGCATTGCCTGTATTCTTGAATTCAAATGAGCGAATTCCATTGTCATCTTCCTTGTTTACAGTGCCATAGTCAATGGTGTTGTCTTTGTCTTTAAACTCAATTTTCGCACCTGATTGCGCAAAAATAGCAGTGTTTGCAAGAACTATAGCTAAAAATAATATTTTTTTCATAGGTTTAAATTTTAATCTTTTGTTTTGTAAAAATACTTTGTTTAATTTAATGCACAAAAAATAAGTTCTTAATTTTTTATAAAGCACATATTAATTACTTTTGCAGACTAGATTGCAAAAAACATACCAAAGTAACTTTTGGAAGTATTCCAACTAATTTTAGTAGCGAATTGTTACTGATTATCAGCAATTTTTGGTTCCTGCTGTACGTTGCAATCTTCACAAAAAAGTGAAGGATTTCCACTGCCATCAGGGCTAAACGGGAGATAAATTGTTTTCTTGTAAAATTTAAAAAACCAAATAACGAACAAACGAATTCACATATATGACAATTCCAGCTCAATTTGACGCCAAAAACGTAGAAAACAAATGGTACGACTACTGGATGAAAAACAATTATTTTCATTCAAAACCAGACCATAGAACACCCTATACCATTGTAATTCCACCGCCAAACGTGACTGGAGTATTGCACATGGGTCATATGCTGAACAACACCATTCAGGATGTACTCATTCGTCGTGCGCGATTGAAAGGTTTCAACGCCTGTTGGGTTCCAGGAACAGATCATGCCTCGATTGCTACGGAAGCCAAAGTAGTTGCTAAATTAAAAGCTGAAGGTATCAACAAAAACGATTTGACACGCGAAGAATTCTTGGCACACGCTTGGGAATGGACCGATAAATATGGAGGAACAATCCTTGAACAACTAAAACAATTGGGTTGCTCTTGCGATTGGGACAGAACCAAATTCACCATGGATCCAGACATGTCGGCATCCGTAATTCATTCTTTTGTGGATTTGTACAATAAAGGACAAATTTATCGCGGTTATCGCATGGTCAATTGGGATCCAGAAGCAAAAACCACCTTGTCTGACGAAGAAGTGATTTTTGAGGAACGTCAAGGAAAATTATACCATTTAAAATACCAAATTGTTGGCACCAATGAGTTTGTGACAGTTGCAACCACACGTCCGGAAACCATTTTGGGTGATACCGCTATCTGTATTCATCCTGATGATGAACGCTACCAACATTTGAAAGGCAAAAGCGCTATTGTTCCCATCTGTAACCGATTTATTCCGATAATTTTTGACGACTATGTAGACATGGAATTTGGAACGGGTTGTTTGAAAGTAACTCCTGCACACGATACTAATGACAAAGCATTAGGCGAAAAGCACAACCTTGAAATCATCGATATTTTCAATGATGATGCTACTTTAAACAGTTTTGGATTGCATTATCAAGGCAAAGACCGTTTTGTGGTTCGCGATGAAATTGCCAAAGAATTGGAAGCTATTGGAGCACTTGACAAAATTGAAAACCATGTCAACAAAGTAGGAACTTCCGAAAGAACCAAAGCCGTCATCGAACCTCGTTTGTCCGACCAATGGTTTCTTAGAATGGAAGATTTGGTAAAACCTGCTATCAA
>JBILYQ010000191.1:0-4641 GCA_044377655.1 Flavobacterium sp. | reverse complement strand
AGATGTTTACTCTTTTGATGAAATCGAAGGGTGTAAAAATTGGCTAGAAGTGCTCAACCTTGGCATTGACAAAAGCAACCAAGATGTGGTTGAAGATAGAAAAAATGCCGTAAAACCAGAAGATTTAGCCACCATAATTTATACTTCTGGAACGACAGGAAAACCAAAGGGTGTGATGCTTTCGCATAAAAACATCGTTTCAAATGTATTGGACAGCGCTCCGAGAATTCCATTTGAAGCGGGAAACAGCCGTGCATTAAGTTTTTTACCCATTTGCCATATTTTCGAAAGAATGATTTTGTATTTATACCAATACTATGGAGTTTCTGTTTATTTTGGAGAATCAATCGATAAAATCAGTGACAATCTAAAAGAAGTCAAGCCTAATGTGATAACGGCAGTGCCGAGACTTCTTGAAAAAGTATACGATAAAATCTATGCCAAAGGAAATGAATTAACGGGCATCAAGAAAAAATTGTTTTTCTGGGCTATAGATTTGGGTTTGCGATATGAACCTTATGGCGCCAATGGAATTTGGTATGAAATACAACTCAAGGTTGCCCGAAAACTGATTTTTAGCAAATGGAAAGAAGGTTTAGGCGGAAATTTAGATTTAATGGTTTCTGGAAGCGCTGCGTTACAACCAAGATTGGCTAGAGTATTTGCAGCTGCAGAAATACCCGTAATGGAAGGCTACGGATTGACAGAAACATCTCCAGTTATTTCTGTAAATGACATGAGAAATAAAGGGTTTAAAGTAGGAACTGTTGGAAAAGTAATAGATAATGTTGAAGTAAAATTTGCCGAAGATGGAGAAATTTTATGCAAAGGGCCAAATGTGATGATGGGATATTACAAAGATGAAAAATTGACCAATGAAGCTCTTGATAACGGCTATTTCCACACAGGTGATATTGGAGAAATTGACAAGGAAGGTTTTCTTAAAATAACCGATAGAAAAAAAGAAATGTTCAAAACCTCTGGAGGAAAATATATTGCACCACAATTGATTGAAAACATCATGAAACAATCTCGATTTATTGAACAAATTATGGTTATTGGAGATGGACAAAAAATGCCTGCAGCCTTTATTCAACCCAGTTTTGAATTCATTAAAGAATGGTCAAAAATTCATGGCATCAACATTGGAAACACTAACCAAGACCTGATTTCTAACCCGCTAGTGCTCCAACGCATCCAAGAAGAAGTTGATCTTTTAAACGAAAAATTTGGGAATTGGGAAAAAATAAAAAGATTTGAACTCACTCCCGATATTTGGTCAATTGGTGGTGGCGAGCTTACTCCAACACTTAAACTTAAAAGAAAAATAGTTATGGAGAAGTACATTGATTTGTTCCATAAAATTTATAACTAACTAATAAACAATCATGAAACTAAAAACCATTTTGTCGTTATTGCTTTTTATTACTTTACTTACTGGTTGCAAACAAGAAGTCAAAGTAGATACTATCAAGGAAAATTATTTGGATTTTTCAAACCGTGATGATCAATTTACCGGTGGTATAAAAATGATTCCGATTACCACTCCAAAAGGAAAATTTAATGTTTGGACAAAAAGAGTGGGAAACAATCCAAAAATAAAAGTGCTTTTGCTTCATGGCGGTCCAGGCGGAACACACGAGTTTTTCGAATCTTTTGATGGCTATTTCCCAAACGAAAGCATAGAATACATATATTATGATCAATTGGGATCTTATTACAGTGATCAACCTGATGACAATAGCCTTTGGACAACAGAACGTTTTGTAGAAGAAGTAGAACAAGTTCGAATTGCCCTTGGTTTAGACAATACCAATTTCTATTTATTAGGGCAATCTTGGGGAGGAATTCTGGCTATGGAGTATGCCTTAAAATATCAAAAAAACTTGAAAGGGTTGATTATTTCAAACATGATGGCTAGCGCACCTGTCTATAATAAATATGCAGAAGAAGTTCTTGGACCACAATTGGAACCAAAAATATTAGCACAACTACAAGAATTTGAAAAAAACAAAGACTATTCCAATCCAAAGTATATGGAACTGCTTTTAAATCATTATTACACGGAACATATTTTAAGAATGCCTGTAGACAAATGGCCCGAATCTATTAACCGAGCGTTTAAACATTTAAATCCAAAAGTATATGTGTATATGCAAGGTCCGAGCGAATTTGGAATTACAGGAGACGCAACCCTAAAAGACTGGGATGTTACCGCCAAATTAAAGACACTTTCCGTTCCAACACTTTCCATCGGGGCAAAATATGACACTATGGATCCAAAACATATGGAGTGGATTGCTAATGAGGTTCAAAATGGACGATTCTTATTTTGTCCTAACGGAAGTCATTGCTCACAATATGATGACCAAGAACACTATTTTCCTGGTGTGATTAAATTCTTAAAAGATGTAGATAATGGAAATTTCAAAAAAAAATAAAGAATTTAAAATAATTTGTTTTTTCATATAAAGAACTCCTTCATTTTGAAGGAGTTCTTTATTTAATAGCAAAATTAAAACCAAAAATCAATTCGTAAAAGGTAGGTTATGAACATTGGTAATTAATTAAATAGTTGATAATTAAAATATTAATACAATAGCAATTAATTAATTATTTTATTAATTTTATTATCCTAACCAATAAAATTTATAAAAATGAATCTAAAAAACTTTTTAGCAGCTGGAATAATTGGAGGAATAGTTGATTTTCTCCTTGGATGGGTTTTCTATGGCATGCTATTCAAAGACATCTATCCAGAGTCACCAAACATGAAATTGGAATTTATCTTTTTAGGATGCATTACATTTGGATTATTAGTATCGTACATTTTTATAAAATGGGCGGGAATTACAAGTCCAACAACCGGAATAAAAGCTGGAGCGGTTATCGGCTTCATCTATGGTTTGTCAATGAACTTTTTTATGTATTCTAACATTCCGCTTAACATTCAAAATTTAATTATTGATGTGTTAATTACAACATTTATTAGCGCAGTTGTTGGTGCTACAGTAGCTTTTGTCAATGGAAAAATGAAGTAACAGTTATTAATTTTTACTTGCAAAAAAACCACAAATAGTTAGAAATTATTTGTGGTTTTTATGAGATTTCATTTAAAACTCAAAGTCCTGACTTTCCTCATTTAATCTTCAACTCCATTTCTTCAAATAAATCTTTAATACTTTTTTTATCAAATCTGTTTTGGGTGTATTTTTCTAATCCCGAATTTCCTATTTAATATCACAATATCAAATAATTAAGTTGTTATTATACTCTATTACTATTGCAACCAACATAGATGATTTTTCAGTATAAATCACGTATAAAAATAATAACCAATTGTATATTAAAAAACATGTTTAAAAAACATGAACAGATTTAATTTGCAAATAAAATATGTTCCAAATAGTAACACTTCAAAAATTTAACGTATATACTATGCGTGCATAATAAAATTTCACTATCTTTGAAATCGATATAGTTTTATTATGAAAGACAAAACGATAGATTACATCCTTCGTGCAACTTGGCAAGCAGTGTCAAGAATGTATAATGAAGAAGCTTCAAAATTTGAAGGATCCATGGCAATTGGTTTTGCACTATTAAGCATTGACAGAGAAGAAGGAACTCCATCTACAAGCATCAGCAACAGAATGGGGATGGAAGCCACTAGTCTTACAAGAACCTTAAAAACACTCGAAGAAAAGGGTTTAATAATCAAGAAGAAAAATCCAGATGATGGTCGTGGGGTATTAATATACCTCACTCAATTGGGGAAAGAAAAACGCGCTCTATCAAAAGAAACGGTATTAAAATTCAATGAAACCATAAAGAAAAACATCTCTGAAGAGAAATTACAACATTTTATGGAAGTAGCTGAAATCATAAATGACCTAATTGCAGAGAAAAAAATATTTTAATAAAACTATAACAGGTTTAAAAATGAAAAGAATAATCAAAAAAGTTGCAGTAATCGGATCCGGAATCATGGGTTCAGGAATTGCCTGCCATTTTGCCAATATTGGTGTTGAAGTTTTGCTTCTGGATATTATCCCAAAAGAACTCACCGAAACTGAATCAAAAAAAGGATTGACACTTGATAGCAAAATTGTTCGTAACCGTTTGGTCAACGAACATTTAGCTAATTCCTTAAAATCGAAACCCTCCCCTATTTACAATCAGAAATTTGCCAGCAGAATCACAACTGGAAATACTACTGATGATATGGCGAAAATTGTCAATTACGATTGGATTATCGAAGTGGTTGTAGAACGTTTGGACATCAAGAAACTGGTTTTTGAACAAATTGAGAAATTTAGAAAACCGGGAACTTTAATAACTTCAAACACATCGGGAATTCCAATAAAATTCATGAGCGAAGGACGAATCGAAGATTTTCAGAAGCATTTCTGCGGAACGCATTTCTTCAATCCAGCGCGATATTTAAAATTATTCGAAATCATTCCTGGACCACAAACTTCTCCTGAAGTATTGGATTTCTTAACCAATTATGGTTCTCAATTCTTAGGAAAAACATCGGTCGTTGCCAAAGATACTCCGGCGTTCATCGGAAATAGAATTGGAATCTTCGGAATTCAGAGTTTGTTTCACTTAGTTACCGAAATGGGTTTGACGATTGAA
>JBILYQ010000219.1:0-4200 GCA_044377655.1 Flavobacterium sp. | reverse complement strand
GCTTGCAAATCAGCGATAAAAATACTGGTTTTATTGCCTTGTCCAACAGTAACTCCTTTGTCAAAAGGGCGATTTTCGTCATAATCTAAGTAACTATTTCCTCCGTAATTAAAAGTATCGGTTGCGCTGTTGAAATCCAATCCGCGTTCTCCATAAGTAACTTTCGCATCCGCAAAATACCTTCCGCTATGATAACGAGCAATCGCGATAAGCTCTTTGAAATTTCCGCCCCATTGATGCCCTAAACTCTGATTATTGTGTCCATAATTGGTAATTGGTTCGCTATGCGCATACACATAAGGTCGAACGTGATTGTATTCCGCCTGAAGCAATAGGTTTTTTATAGTAAAGGCATTAAAATATTTAACTCCTAATTGGTATCCAAATTTGTTTTTCCAGCTTTTCTCACCCGATCTCATATCGCTAAGCGAAAATTCATCTAGCAAAAATTGTCCGTAAAAATTGATTTGATTGTTCCACTTGTATTTTGAGGTCAAACCCAATAGCGCATTTCCAGTTCTTGCGGAAGAGGCAAATTCAACAGCACGATAAAAAATAATAGGATTGACAAAACTCATGTCAAAACCACGATCATTTTTGTTGGTCCAAATAACGGATTCAAAGAAACCCAAATTCCATCTTTTGGTAACATTCAAACTCAAATAATGACTGGCGGCAAATTTTGTGGCATAGGTTCTGTCAACAGTAACCTCTGGACGAACATCTTTTAACCAAGTATACACATTGGTGTATTTTATTTTCCAAAAACTAGTGTTTAATTTCACATACGGATAAGGACTAGCACCGTCACTCAACAACAAGGAACGATATCCATCGCCTATAAAATTTCTTCCATAACCCAAATTCAAATTGAAAAACTTACTAGGTGTATAAGCCAAGTTGGCCTCCGCCATAGGAAAATCATACGCATCTGACTTGAAAGCTTTGGCAATTCCTATTCCTGGAATAATAGCAGGATTTCCACCATCGGGTTGAATGGATTCGGCATATCGATTAAAATAATCCGCAAAACGGCCTTGGCTTTCATAAATGGTGGTTGTAAAATTGATTTGTTTTCCCAATCCACCATTCAATTGAACACCGCGCGTGTTGACATAAGTATATTTCGATTCGCTTGGATCGCTTTTACCCATTTGGAAATCAATGATAGGATTTAGAGTAAACCAATAGTCTTCTCCCTGAATTTCGACCAAATTTTCATTCCATAATTTTCTTCCCCACCAATCTTTATTCTCTTTTCGCACAGCTTGATTGGCATCTTTCAAAGAATAATACTTTGAAACCTCTGCATACGTATACGGTTTTGAACTCGTATGATTATTGCTCCCAACTTGATTCATTTTATCATCAAATTGAGCGTAATAACTATGTGAAAACGGAATGTTCAAATGACTTTCAAACTGAGGATTTTCGAATTTTTTGTAAACAATATTGTCAAACTCTTTTAATTCTTGGTTTTTTAAAACCTGTTCTTTTTGAGCCATTTCCTCCGATTCCTTTTGCGCTTGAATTTCAGCAGCGCTTTGGAGAGGAATGGCTATTTTGATAGTGTATTTAGCATAGGTTGGGTTTCCGTTATAGGTTGGCGGGCCAATTTTTGGCAAAAGTCCAAAAACCCTTTTGCTCTCAGAGACCAAAGCAGCATCAATAGCATCTACATATTGCACCTTGAAGACACCTTTATCATCCACTTCAAAAAGCACAATAACACTTCCTTTATAATTAGTTTGCTTCAGATTTTCGGGCACTTGAAAAGTGTTATATACAAAATCTTGAACTTGATTGTAAAAACAAGTTTCCAAAGCTTTGGATTGTAAATTTTCGCAAGCCGTAAATCTTGGAAAACGCTCTACCTCTTTATTGGATTGTTGCGCGTTTGCAATAAAAGAACAAAAAATTACAAAAAGCACTATTATTTTCTTCATGATGTTTTGTTAATTAGGATTAATAATCGCTGGTTGAAACATTGCCGTCGGCAATAGTTTTGGCGGCAGAAGTTCCAATTCTTTTAACTCCCAAACGAATCATTTCTTGTGCTTCTTCATACGTTCGTACACCGCCAGCAGCTTTAATTGGAAGTGGCGAGGCGTTTTCGAGCATCATAATTATTGTTGGAACCGTGGCGCCATTTGGCAAATTATTTTCCGTTTTATAAAAACCGGTGGACGATTTTACGAAAACGTTTTGAAAAACTTCTTCTTTGAAATTAGTAATTATGACATTTTTTATCAACGCTGAGAGTTGAATAATTTGCGCATCGGTTAAAGCGGCAACTTCTATAATCCATTTGACCACTTTCCTATTGGAAATCCCTAATTTTGTTCCTTCGATGATTTCTTTTTTCACCAAATCAATTTCTCCTTTTTTGAAAGCCGTATAATTGCATACAAAATCCAAATCGTCGGCGCCATCATTAATGGCTTGTTGGGCTTCTTCCAATTTTTCTTCGAGAGAATTTGTCCCTTCGGGAAAGGAAATAACAGTACCGATATGCACTTTTGATTTGGCATCGTCTATCATTTTACGTGCCATTTCCACCATATTTGGACGAATCATAATCAACTTGAAACCCTCGTCAATGGCTTCTTGAACAAATCCTTTTACAATTGTTCTGTTTTCTGTTTCTGAAAGTCCGGCTTGTTCAGCGGTTTTCAAATAGGTTGAGTCGAGGTATTGTTTTATATTCATGGTATAAAAATAAAAAAATCCCACCGAAGTGGGATCGTTTTTTTAATCTATTTGTTTTTTAATTGTTCGCTTTCGCTAAACCTCTTGAAAGCAATCATTATTATAACCGCAATTGAAGCTCCTGTAAAATTTGCCATTACATCATAAACATCTGCCTTTCGGGTTGCCGTAAATTCATTTTGCAAAAACTCAAGCGCTATTCCATAAAGTAAAGAAGCTAAAAGAATTTTCAATAAAAGTTTCCCTTCAATCTTCTTGAATGCAAGGCTAAAATAAACCGACCAAAGCAACGTGAAGACAAAATGAAAAGTAAAATGAACATATTTATCCATTCCTGAAACACCAAAACTTGGCAAATCATTGAACTTAGCAAGACATAAAAAAGCAATTGACAGTGTCCAGAATGTTGCCACTCCGAAGACACTTTTTTTAAGCACCAATAAGTGTTTTGTAGGCTTCGCTTGAAAGCAATTCATCAATTTCTGATGGATTAGAAATCTTTACTTTTACCATCCATCCTTTTCCGTAAGGATCAGTATTCACATCTTCTGGGTTGCCTTCTAAGTTATCATTGAAAGCTACTATTTCTCCTGACAAAGGCAAGAACAAATCAGAAACCGTTTTTACGGCTTCCACAGTTCCAAAAACCTCATCTTTATCAAGGGTTTGGTCCAAAGTTTCCACTTCAACATAAACAATATCTCCTAATTCTTTTTGTGCAAAATCAGTAATTCCTACTGTTGCAACTTCGCCTTCAAGAAGCACCCATTCGTGGTCTTTTGTGTATTTTAAATTTGCTGGTATATTCATGGTTTTTGTTTTGACAAATGTATTGTTTCCAATTAAATTTTTAAATTTTTATGCTACTTATTTTTCTTAATTTCCAAAGTTATATCGAATGGTAAATCCTGCTCTGATATTTGTCAATGGAAAAGAAGTTGATACCACGGCTTTTGAAAACGAATGATCATAATAGAAAATAGCGGTTAGATTTTTACTAAAGGAATAATCGGCAGTTAATTTTGCCGTCCAAATATTTTGTCCGCCACCCAATTGATTGTTGTCATAATCCAAATATCTTACAATGGTTTTATTGTTTCTATAAGAGAAATCAATTTTCATGTTGATGTCGCTTTTGATAATTCCAGAAGGATTATCAGCCATTTGAGAAGAAAAAATAACGTCTTTAAATCGATATCCAACGCCTATTACATATTCATGCCCTTGCACTTCTGTTAGTAAATTGTTGTCAAAACTCATGGACATACTTCTGTCTTTTTTCATTTCGGCAAGAATCTTTAACGAATTTTTCATTTCGAAATCCACTCTAACCAATGGGTTAAATTGCTCCACTAAATTGATGTTGGCAACAGTTGTTTTATTATAAAAATTACCATAACCGCTGTTGTCTTGCCCACCAGGATTTTGATCATAATCAAAGTTGGAACGAAACGAATTAATCGTATAGGAAGCTCTATAACTGTGTTGCAA
>JBILYQ010000018.1:0-13678 GCA_044377655.1 Flavobacterium sp. | reverse complement strand
AGAGAAGGAATTAAATATAGATTTGCTTTTAAAAAACTTCAAGAATATTAATACTAAATAGAATAAGGCATAAGGAGGCCTAATAAGTTGATTGATAATTTTTGGCACTAGAAAATTAATATTGTATTTGGAGCCCATAAAGGTACCATCCACTATCTTTTGTGCGATAAAACATTTGTAATCCCAAGGGGAAAAAAGAAAAGGTAAGGTTCCGATGGAAATAATTGCAAAGGGCAGAAAGTGCAGGTAATCTGCTTTAGATAATTTTACTGTATCCCTAAGAATACTTCGCACATAAAAATAAGCAAAGGGACAAATTAAGAAGTAAAGCGATGGAAATCCAGATACAGAAAAAGCAATTAAAGAAATTGATTTGTTGTAAATTAAAAAATATTGTGTTAATAAAAAGGCGGAAGAACAGAATAAATAACCTGATAAAAAACGATTGGCACCTTTGTACCCTTTGTTAAAAAACAATAGCGTTAAAGATAAAAAAATACTAAAAGCACACAAATAAACTAGTGGTACATTCATTTAAAAAAAATAAAAAACCAAAAGTAGACTAAATTATAACAAAACGTAACCCATTACATTGTAAATTTTTTTTTCTCGTGTCACGTGTTAAACTCTCTTAACTATAACTCCAAACTAAATTAGTATATCCAAAAGGCATAAGAACTACCTCTTATGCCTTTTTACTATTGCCTTTCAACTTACATATTATCTTGAATAATTGGGTGCTTCTTTGGTAATCGTCACATTCTAATAATTTACATATATTTGTTTTATGAATAAATCGGTTTTGTGTATTGGTGCTACTTTGGTGGACGAATTGTATTTCTGTGAACAGAATTGTATTCCCAATACTTCTAATCCTGCGGCTAAAACTACAAGTATTGGTGGTGTGATTAGCAATATCGCGCAACATTTAGGTTTATTACAAATCCAACCTTCGCTTATAACTGCATTAGGAACAGATACTGATGCAGAGTATATTGCCAAAAATCTGAACCAAAAAGGTATTATACTAGACCAGTCTGTCCTTGCGAATGATTCTACTGGGAAATATGTCTCCATCATGAATCCTGACGGAAATCTGGTGGTTGCAGTTTGTCAGGACATCAGTAGCAAATACCTCACTCCTGCTTTTTTTGAGTCTAAAACCGACTTTATCAAAGAATTTGACTTAGTGATTATGGACACCAACATCCCTACAGAAAGCATTCAGTGGGTGATTGATTTCACTAAAATGCACCAACAAAAACTAATTATAGAACCAGTTTCGGTGGCCAAAGCGTCTAAGTTGGCTGCCCTAAATCTGGAAGGGGTTTTTATGATTACACCCAATGAAGACGAACTAAAAGCCATTGCCAATATAGATACTACCAATGAATCCGCTATGGCACAAAGTTTATTCCGTCGAGGCGTACAGCAGGTATGGATTAGAAAAGGAAATCAAGGCTCGGTTATTTGCACCCCCAATCAATCGTTGGCATTGGGAGTTCCTAAAATTAGCATTAGCGATAGTACAGGCGCTGGCGATGCTGCTTTGGCGGCTTGGATATTTGGTTATCTTAACCATGAAAACGAACAAACTTGTTTGCAATTAGCGCATTCGTTAGCGCTGGAAGTTTTACAAATCAAAGGCGCTGTTTTAGAGCACCTCAACAGCGAAAATCTATATCGAATTAAAAATACCTATTATAATGAATACCAATAATTTTATCGTCCTGAGTCCCGAGGTGCAACATGCTTTGGATAACAATTTACCTATTGTAGCACTTGAATCTACAATCATCTCTCATGGCATGCCTTGGCCTCAAAATGCAATCACGGCTAAATCAGTAGAGGATGAAGTACGAAAACAAGGTGCTGTTCCGGCTACCATTGCTATTAAAGAAGGAAAATGCCTGGTAGGATTGTCGCCCGCCGATATTGATTATTTTGCTCAGGCACAAAACGTTTGGAAAGTGAGTTTGAGAGACATGCCGTTTGTTATTGCTCAAAAACTTCCGGGTGCTACTACCGTTGCAGCTACTATGCGAATTGCAGCTATGGCAGGAATCAAAATCTTTGCAACTGGAGGTATTGGTGGTGTACATCGAGGCGCTGCAGCAACAATGGATATCTCTGCCGATTTAACTGAAATGGGACAAACTAATGTTGCTATTGTTGCCGCAGGCGTAAAATCTATTTTAGATATTGGCCTGACATTGGAATATATGGAAACACTTGGAATTCCTGTGGTTACTTATGGTCAAGCCGAATTTCCTAGTTTTTATTCCTCTAAAAGTGGGTTTGCCTCTCCTTTGCGATTGGACTCTACAACTGCTATTGCCGATGTATTGAAAGCCAAATGGGGATTGCAATTGAACGGCACGGTGTTGATTGCCAACCCAGTGCCTAATGAGTTTGAAATGGATCAAGATGCAATAGAACAACACATCCTGAAAGCATTGGAAGCCGCCAAGCAACAAAAGGTAAAAGGCAAAGAAGTAACGCCGTTTATATTAAAATACATTGCCAACAATACCAAAGGCGAAAGCTTGGAAACTAATATAGCTTTGATTAAAAACAATGCAAGACTAGCGGCCCAAATAGCAGTGGCCTATTACAGTTAACAGCGCTTGGAGGGTATTTTTTATCCATGTGAAGCGGTTTTAATTTAGCTATCCTTAGTAGTATTTCTACTTGTCAGGAGCAGTGTATCACTTGGTCAAGACGATACTTTTATTTTACCGCGGTAAATCAAGTAACTTACCGCGGTAAGTTAAGTAAGTTGCCGCGGTAACTTGTACAATTTACCGCGGTAAGTTAAGTAAGTTACCGCGGTAACTTGTACAATTTACCGCGGTAAATTTGTTGCTTGGTCCGGACGAATGAGAGTCTTTGTCCGGACGAGTAAAAAATAACCTCTTAATCTCCTACAACTATGACCATTAGTCTTATTAAAAAAATTCCGCAAACTATTTTTCTTTAAATCCAAAATGATTCACCTCCTAAAATAAAAAAAGGCATGAGAACTACCTCTTATGCCTTTTTACTGTTGCCTAATGGCTGTTTTATCTTGAATAATTTGGTGCTTCTTTCGTAATCGTCACATTATGCGGATGGCTTTCATTGATACCGCTTGCGGTAATGCGAACAAAACGACCTGTTTCTTGTAACGTTGGAATGTCTTTTGAACCGCAATAACCCATTCCGGCACGAAGTCCACCAATGAATTGCTGCATGCTTTCGTTCAATTCGCCTTTGTAAGGAACGCGACCTACAATTCCTTCGGGAACTAATTTCTTAACATCGTCTTCCACATCTTGAAAGTACCGGTCTTTGGAGCCTTCTTGCATGGCTTCCACCGAACCCATTCCGCGGTAGGATTTGAATTTTCTTCCTTCAAAAATAATCGTTTCTCCGGGAGATTCTTTGGTTCCTGCCAAAAGTGACCCTAGCATCACGCTGTCTGCGCCAGCAGCAATCGCTTTTGGAATATCTCCTGTATAGCGAATTCCGCCATCAGCAATGACTGGAACTCCCGTCCCTTTTATAGCCGCAGCCACTTCAAGCACGGCAGAGAATTGAGGAAATCCTACACCGGCAACAATTCTGGTAGTGCAAATAGAACCTGGACCGATACCTACTTTTACACCATCGGCACCGTTTTCTACTAAAAATAAAGCCGCTTCAGGTGTGGCAATATTTCCAACGATAACGTCTATTTGAGGAAATTTACTTTTTACTTCTTTCAAGACATTGACAACACCTTGCGTATGTCCATGAGCAGTGTCAATAATAATAGCATCAACACCTGCATTTACTAATGCTTCTGCTCTTTGAACAGCATCGCCAGTAACTCCGATGGCAGCTGCAACGCGTAAGCGGCCGAAAACATCTTTGTTGGCAATTGGTTTTTGTGTTAATTTGGTAATGTCTCGAAAAGTGATTAAACCTACCAATTTATAATCGGCATTGACAACAGGTAACTTTTCAATTTTATAGCCTTGCAATACCACTTCAGCTTGCTCTAAGGAAGTGCCTTCGGCAACAGTTACTAAATTTTCACTGGTCATGACCTCAACAATTGGTCGCGCATTATTTTTCTCAAACCGCAAATCCCGATTGGTTACAATTCCTTTTAATGTTTTATTTTCATCAACAATTGGAATTCCACCTATGCCATATTCCTTCATCACAGCTTTTGCATCGGCAACGGTTGACGTTAATGGCAGTGTGACTGGATCAATAATCATCCCCGATTCAGCACGTTTTACTTTACGCACTTTAGCGGCTTGTTGTTCAATGGTCATGTTTTTGTGCAAAACGCCAATACCGCCTTCTTGTGCCATTGCTATAGCCATAGAACTTTCGGTAACCGTATCCATGGCTGCGGAAACGATGGGAACATTTAGGGTAATATTTCTGGAAAATTTAGATTGAATATTCACTTCTCTGGGAAGCACATTCGAATAATTAGGAATAAGGAGTACGTCATCATACGTTAAACCTTCACCGATAATTTTAGAGTTGTGTGCGATCATTGCAATTTGTAGCTGTAGTTAAATTGCATGCAAATATATAAAAATTTAAGCAAAATAAACCTTAATCAAATCATAAATAATTAAATTGCATTGTTAAATCAACTCTCATTTTATTAATCGGCGGACAATAATTTATATCAACAAGCTATGAAAGAAACGCAACAGACAATTCAAGGGCTTTCCAACGACGAGGTGCTTCAATCTAGAGCCAAAAACGGAACAAACTCCTTGAACCATAATTCCAAAAATGCCTTTTTAGCCTCTTTGATTGAAATGGTCATTGAACCTATGTTTTTGCTTTTAGTGACAGCAACAACAGTATATTTTATTACTGGCCAATATGACGATGGGATTTTCATGACAGCAGCTATTGTTTTAGTCACTTCAATATCCTTATACCAAGATTCAAAAAGTCGTAATGCTATAGAATCTCTAAAAAAATTAACACAACCAAAAAGTAAAGTTATCAGAAATGGTGAGGTTGTTGAAATTTCAAGCGAAGAAATTGTAGTTGGCGATTATATACAATCCGAAGAAGGGTCTTTCATAGCTGCCGATGGAATCATCCTCCTATCTAATGATTTTTCCGTAAACGAATCCATTTTAACAGGCGAGTCACTATCTGTTATTAAAAATGAGGAAGCTGAAAACAAACAGGTCTTTCAAGGAACAATCGTTGCCAGCGGATTGGCTATTTGCCATGTAACTGCCATTGGAAATCAAACACAATTAGGAAAAATTGGAAAAAGCATTGCTACAATAGCTGCAGAAAAAACACCCTTGCAAATTCAAATTGGGAATTTTGTAAAGAAAATGTCAATTGTAGGATTAGTGATTTTCGCAATAGTTTGGGCTATCAACTACTATAATTCTCGTGAAATTTTGGACAGTTTACTCAAAGCATTGACCCTTGCCATGAGTATTATTCCAGAGGAAATTCCTGTTGCTTTTACCACATTCATGGCCTTAGGGTCTTGGCGATTAATGAAAATGGGAATTATTGCCAGGCAAACTAAAACAGTCGAAACATTAGGAAGCGCAACAGTAATTTGCACGGATAAAACGGGAACTATCACGGAAAACAAAATGTCTTTGGCGCAGTGGTATACTTTCACAAACGACAGTATTGAAAACCCAAAAGAGATATTAAATGAGGAAGAACAGGAGTTAATCCGACTTTCAATGTGGTCAAGTGAACCAATTCCGTTTGATGCCATGGAAAAAGCATTGCATGAAGCGTATACCAAAAAGATTGCCAAAGATGAACGTCCCGATTTTAATTTAATTCACGAATATCCCCTGAGCGGAAAACCACCAATGATGACGCATGTTTTTGAAAGTAAAAACGGCACACGAATTATCGCTGCAAAAGGCGCTCCTGAAGCATTGATTGCGTGTTCCCGATTGTCAGTAACAGAAACAAAACGTATCAACGACGTGGTCGAATTGATGGCAAAAGAAGGCTATCGCGTGTTAGGTATTGGGGTAACCCATTTATCAGGAAACAGTTATCCAAAAACCCAACAGGAATTTATTTTTGATTTCAAAGGATTGATAGCCTTTTATGATCCTCCAAAGGAAAACATAACATCCGTTTTCGAAGCGTTATATAATGCCGGAATTCAAGTTAAAATTGTGACCGGCGACAATGCCTTGACTACGGCAACGATTGCCAAAAAAGTAGGTTTCAGAAATCCCGAATTTTCATTAAATGGAGATGAATTGATGGAAATGGACGAGGCAACACTGAAATTGAAAGTAATGGAAACTACTATTTTTACTAGAATGTTTCCCGAAGCCAAACTCAAAATAATCAAAGCCCTTAAAGACAACAACCAAATTGTGGCCATGACTGGTGATGGGGTGAATGATGGTCCAGCATTAAAATCGGCACACATCGGTATTGCCATGGGTAAAAAAGGAACCGAAATCGCTAAAGATGCGGCTAATCTTATCCTTGTGGATGATGATATTTCCAAAATGGTGGATGCTGTTGCCATGGGACGAAAAATCTATATTAACTTAAAGAAAGGCATACAATACATTATCTCCATTCATATTCCGATAATTCTGATTGTCTTTATCCCATTAGCGTTAGGCTGGGTTTACCCCAATATTTTTTCGCCCGTGCATATCATTTTTCTGGAAATAATTATGGGGCCAACCTGTTCTATAATTTATGAAAATGAACCCATGGAACGCAATCTGATGTTACTAAAACCAAGACCTTTTACCACTACTTTTTTCAATCTTAGAGAAATTACCATTAGTATTGTTCAAGGTTTAGTCATCACGCTAGGATTATTGTTTATCTACCAATATGGCGTTCGAGAAAACTATTCCGAAACGGTTGTACGAACGACAGTTTTCCTAACTTTGATTGCCGCTAATATCTTTTTAACATTGGCGAACAGGTCCTTTTATTATTCCATTTTTACAACAATACACTATAAAAATAATCTGGTTGTACTGATTATTGGGCTAACGGTTTTTATCACCGTTTTACTACTGTTGGTTCCCTTGTTTTCAAATTTCTTCTTGTTTGGCAAGCTTACGCCTTCTCAAATTGGTTGGAGTATTCTGGTTGGATTTGTTTCGGTAATGTGGATTGAAATCTACAAATATGTAAAGAGAAAATGTAGTTAATGAAACTCCGCGAATAATTTTGACGCTTCGTTATAGGCGCTTTCAAAACTCATTGGGCTTACATTAGTATTTGCTTTTACAGAAGTAAAATAGGAAAGCATTTTTTCGGTGGGCATATTGCCTGTCAAATCGTCTTTTGCCATTGGACATCCTCCAAAACCTTGAATGGCACCATCAAAACGGCGACAACCGCTTTTGTAAGCAGCGTCTATTTTTTCAAACCATCTGTCGGGTGTTGTGTGCAAGTGGGCACCAAATTCGACGTTGGGATATTTGGGGATTAAATTGGAAAATAAATAGTCAATGACTTCGGGTGTCGAACTGCCGATGGTATCCGAAAGAGAAAGAATTTTGACACCCATATTTGCCAATCGTTCGGTCCATTCTCCAACGATGTCGACATTCCAAGGATCACCGTAGGGATTTCCAAAACCCATCGAAAGGTAGGCCACCACTTCTTTATTGGACGTAGCGGCTATGTTTAAAATTTCTTGTAAGGTCACCAAGCTTTCGGCAATAGTTTTGTGGGTGTTACGCATTTGAAAATTTTCCGAGATAGAAAAAGGGAAACCTAAATATTGAATTGCCTCGTGTACAGATGCTAATTCTGCACCTTGAGTATTGGCAATTATGGCCAACAGTTTGCTTTTGGTTTGGGACAAATCTAATTGGGACAGCAATTCGGCTGTGTCTTGCATTTGGGGAATAGCCTTTGGAGAAACGAAACTACCAAAATCGATGGTGTCAAATCCTACTCGCAACAAGGATTGTATATAGGCAGCTTTTCTTTCGGTAGGAATGAATGTTTTGATGCCTTGCATGGCATCGCGGGGACATTCAATAATTTTTATTGTTTCCATAGAAATCCAAAGATAGGTAAAAAGGTGGGATGCCACAAAAGGACCACATCACAAAATATTATTTTCTGCTTGCTAAAATCCTTTTATTTATTGCTTTTACTAAAGCCGGACCTTCATAAATAAAGCCTGTATACAATTGCACCAAACAGGCACCTGCTTCTAATTTTTCTATAGCATCATCTGCAGAATGAATACCTCCTACTCCAATAATTGGAAAGGCTTTGTTGCTTTTTTCGGAAAGAAAACGAATGACCTCCGTGGCACGTTTGGCCAATGGTTTTCCGGATAATCCTCCCGTTTCTATTTTATTTTCGGATTGTAATCCATCTCTAGATAGCGTAGTGTTGGTGGCAATGACACCTGCAATTTTGGTTGCTTTTACGATGTCGATGATGTCTAGTAATTGTTCGTTGGTCAAATCGGGAGCAATTTTTAAGAGTACGGGTTTTTGTTTTGGCTTTGCTAAATTCTTATTTTGCAAGGTTTGCAACAATTGGGTCAAGGGTTCTTTTTCTTGCAAGGCACGCAGGTTTGGTGTGTTGGGAGAACTGACATTGACTACAAAATAATCTACATAATCATACAATGCATCGAAACAAATTTCATAATCTTTTGTGGCTTCCTCGTTTGGTGTTATTTTATTTTTGCCAATATTGCCCCCGATTAAAACACCTTTATTCTGTTTTAATCTTTCGACAGCTTCTTTGACGCCTCCGTTGTTGAACCCCATTCTGTTGATGATGGCTTTGTCTTCTTTTAATCGGAACAACCTCTTTTTGGGATTGCCTTCTTGAGCAACGGGCGTCAATGTTCCAATTTCGATGAAACCAAAACCAAAATTGGAGAGTTCTTGATACAATTTGGCGTCTTTATCAAAACCGGCTGCTAAACCAACGGGGTTTTTAAATTTTAATCCAAAAACTTCTGTTTCCAAACATTTGTCGTTTATGGTATAGATTGCCTTAAAAATGGAAGGTAAACCAGGGATTTTTGAAAGCCAACGTATGAGTGAAAAAGTGAAATAATGCACCGCTTCGGGGTCAAAGCAAAAAAGGAATGGGCGAATAAGTAGTTTATACATGGTGTTGTTGTGATGTTTGACAAAAATAGAAAATTGTTGTGTTGTTTTAAAAAAAACCTCTTACTATTATTTCAATCCTTACCTCTTTTGAGTAAATGTGCTGATGAATTTGGGATAATGGGAGTAGTGATTAAAAATTGTTTTTTGTTAACCCTATCAGGGTTTGAAACCATGATAGGAAGGTAAGGGTGGTTGGTTGTTTTATAGTACATGATGCTTTTTTTATTGGGATTGTGCGTTTTATTGGGATTTATATTAAAAAAACTCTCCGTTTTTGATTTGGGAGAGATGTTTCTTTCTATTGGTTGTTGGTTACTAAAAAACCCTGATAGCGTTTTGAAGGCTGTCAGGGTTTTGTTTTAGAAAACTGCAATCTATTTGGTTTAAATGCCTGCTATGGCTTTTATTTCATCCATGATTCGCAACGCCAAAGAATCGGCTTGGTCTTGCGTTGGTGATTCGGTGTAAATACGAATAATTGGTTCGGTGTTGGATTTTCTTAGATGCACCCATTCTGTGGCGAAATCAACTTTCACTCCGTCTATTGTTGATAGTGAGCTTGTCGAACTATCGTTTTTGTATTTCTCGGTCATGGCAATTAGAATGGCGTCAACATCAATTTGTGGTGTTAACTCAATTTTGTTTTTGCTCATATAATATTGTGGATAGGAGGCTCGCAGTTCGGCAACGGTTTTATCTTGGTTGGCCAAATAGGTTAGAAACAAGGCCACGCCTACCAAACTGTCTCTTCCGTAATGCAACTCGGAATAAATAATTCCGCCATTGCCTTCGCCACCAATAATAGCATTGGTTTTTTTCATTAATTCCACCACATTCACTTCGCCAACGGCGCTGGCTTGGTAGCTTCCATTGTGTTTATTAGTTATGTCACGCAAAGCTCGAGAGGACGACATATTGGAAACGGTATTTCCGGGTGTTTTGCTCAATACATAATCCGCACAAGCAACCAAAGTATATTCTTCGCCAAACATTTCGCCATCGTTAGAGATGAAAGCCAAACGGTCAACATCGGGATCTACTACAATTCCGAAATCGGCTTTTTCTTCTAGAACCAATTTACAAATATCGCCCAAGTGTTCTTTTAACGGTTCTGGATTATGAGGAAAATGACCATTAGGTTCGCAATATAATTTCACTACTTCCACGCCCATTTGCTCCAAAAGATTTGGAATAATAATACCGCCCGAAGAATTCACACCGTCAACAACGACTTTAAATTTTCTTTTGGCCACGGCTTCCGCATCGACCAAAGGCAACTCCAAAACTTCGTCAATGTGAATATCCATGTAGGAATCATTGATGGTGATTTCGCCCAAATCATCCACTTCCGAAAAATCAAAAGCTTCGGCTTCGGCAATTTCGAGGATTTTTTCGCCATCGGCACTGCTTAAAAATTCGCCTTTTTCATTTAATAATTTCAGAGCATTCCATTGTTTTGGATTGTGGGAAGCGGTCAAAATAATTCCGCCATCAGCGTTTTCCATTGGAACAGCAATTTCCACTGTTGGCGTTGTTGACAATCCCAAATCGATGACATCAATCCCTAATCCAAGCAAGGTATTCATGACTAGATTATGAATCATTGGTCCAGAAATTCGGGCATCGCGACCGATAACCACTTTCAATTTTGTTTTGGTGGAATTTTGTTTTAAAAAAGTTCCATAGGCCGAAGCAAACTTCACAGCGTCAACAGGCGTTAGATTGTCGCCTACTTTTCCACCAATGGTGCCACGAATTCCCGAGATTGATTTTATTAAAGTCATTTTTATTTTTTTAATTTAAGAAATACGAATTACAAATATAAAAAGGTTCAAAGTAGCAAAGTGGCAAAAAAGCAAAGTTTTTTTAGAATAAATTTTTTGGACTTTGAAACTTTGTATCTTTGAAACTCTGCAACAAAAAAAAATGAATTTTCTAGCGCATCTCTATCTTTCTGGCGATAATGATTTGATCAAAATCGGTAATTTCATGGCGGATGGTATCCGTGGTCATGATTATTTGAATTTTCCAGACGAGGTTATGAAAGGGATTCTGTTGCATCGAGCCATCGACACTTTTACCGATGCGCATCCTATTTTTAGGCAAAGCAAACACCGGTTGCATGAAGGATACGGTCATTATTCTGGCGTGGTCATGGATATTTTTTACGATCATTTCTTGGCAAAAAACTGGTCCAATTATTCGAATGAACCGTTGGAGGATTTTGCTAACAATTTTTACGAAAGTTTAAAAACCAATTATGACATCACAACCGATAGAACACGAGGGATGATGCCTTATATGATTTCCCGAAACTGGCTAGTTAGTTATTCTAATGTTGAAGGCATTGGTTTGATTCTGTTTCAAATGGATCATCGGACCAAAAATCGTGGCAACATGAAAAATGCCATCAATGAATTAGAACAATACTATTCGGAATTTGAAGAAGAATTCACTTTGTTTTTTGAAGAATTAAGACAACACGCTCAAGAAAAATTAGCTTTGTTATAAAAAGGAGGAATCTTCATGCTGATTAAAGCACTCCAACAAGAGGTAAACCTAACACCATTTTCCTTTTATATCAAAAAAAAAAAAAGAAGGGTTACGAACTATTGAGGTTATTAAAGTACTAGGTTTTTAAATTTCACCCAAATTATCTGAAAAAGTGCTATGAAATACATTTATTAAAAAGTATTTTAGCACCTCTAAAGAATTTGATTTAATGTCACCAAAAAAAGCTTCCTTTTCTAAAGTTGTTTTCAGAAATATTTTCAGAAGAATAGAAAATCTGATTTTTCTTTTGAAGGACAAACTTAGCGAACGCCATTTTCTATATTTAGCTAGTGTTGCCGTTGCCATTACAAGTGCTTTTGCGGTAATCATTCTGAAAAGTTTTGCACATAATATTTTTCTATTGGCCACAGACATAAACGGCTTTTTAAAACTGCCCTACATCAACAGTTTGTTACCAATTATCGGAATTTTATTGACCGTATTTGTCATCCGTAATTTTCTAAATAATAACTTAGAAAAAGGAAGTTCAAAAATTTTATATGCCGTAGCCAAAAAAGGCGGTATAGTTCCCAAAAAACAAATGTATGCCCAGATAATCACGAGTTCACTCACTGTTGGGCTTGGTGGTTCGGCTGGTTTAGAAAGCCCAATTGTAATTACCGGCGCGGCTTTGGGGTCCAACTTTGCGCAGAAATATCATTTATCACAAAAAGATAGAATTTTACTTTTGGCGTGTGGCGTTGCTGCAGGAATTGGTGCCGCGTTTAACGCTCCAATTGCGGGAGTCCTTTTTGCCATTGAAGTTGTTTTGACCGATGTTTCTATTTCGGCATTTATTCCTATTATTATTTCGGCTGCCACGGGCGCTTTAATTTCAACTGTGGTTTTAAGTCGCGACGTGCTTTTAAATTTTCAACAAACCCAAACATTCGATTACCACAACACCCCATTCTATATTTTGCTTGGAATTTTGGCTGGTTTTGCATCGCTTTATCATGCTCGAAATTTTCAGAAGGTGGAGAAATTTTTTGGAAGATTTAAAAACAAAGGGTATCGAAAAGCACTCTTTGGCGCTTCGATTTTGGCAGTACTGATTTTCTTCTTCCCCACTCTTTTTGGCGAAGGTTATGAAAGTATTAAAACACTATCGTCTCCAAATCCAAGTGTTTTGCTTGACAATACATTATTAGAAAATTTTAAAAGCAACGAATGGATTTTGCTGGCATTTGTTGGCGTAACCATGCTTTTAAAAGCTTTTGCCACTGGCTTAACGCTTGGTAGCGGAGGAAATGGCGGGAACTTTGCCCCATCGCTTTTTGTGGGTTCGTATCTCGGATTTTTTGTTGCTAAAGCAGTAAATCTCCTGAATTTTACCCATCATTTACCTATTGGAAATTTTACAATTGTGGGCATGGCTGGAATTTTGAGTGGCTTGTTTCATGCGCCATTAACAGCAATATTTTTGATTGGCGAAATCACGGGCGGTTATGAATTAATGGTTCCGTTGATGATTGTTTCGTCTATTAGTTTTGCAGTTTCCAAGCAGTTTGAAAAACACTCTATGGATGTAAAAAGTTTGGTTGCCAAAGGCGAAGTTTTTACCAGTGATAAAGATAAAAACATCTTGCAAAGCATTGATATGTATAATTTAATCAACCAGAATTATAAAACTCTTACACTAGAGAATTCAATGGAAAATGTGGTTGCCATTTTTTCAACTTCCGAACAGAAAATTATTCCAATCATTAATACCACTAAATCATTAGTTGGCATTATCAATTTTGAAGATGTAAAAGGCATTATTTTCAATCCTTATAGAGTAAAATTTATGACCATCCAAGAAACTATCAATCAACCAAAAGCGATTGTTTTACTGGATGATAAAATTGAGAAAGTGATGCTTCTGTTTAAAACAAGCAAAGTTGACTGTCTTCCTGTTTTGAAAAACGGCAGCTATTTTGGAATGCTTGCTAAAATTGATTTATTAGAGAATTATCGAAAAAATTTAAAAGAAATGATAATCGAGTAATTTCTTTAACAAT
>JBILYQ010000190.1:0-4672 GCA_044377655.1 Flavobacterium sp. | reverse complement strand
CGAATGGATTACTGTATTACTCCTGAAAAAATTTACACTTTCTAGTAAAATCTTTTGGCAAAAGCTCTTTTATTGAAAACAATTAAAATCCCAACACCAGTAGAAATCGCCATATCGGCAAAGTTAAAAATGGCATTAAAAAAAGTGAATGGCTTTCCACCCCAAAAAGGCAACCATTCAGGAAGATTTCCGCTCCAAATTGGAAAATACAACATGTCAACCACTTTGCCATGAAACCAAGTTTCGTAGGGTTTGTCAGTAAATAAATCTGCTAGTTGGTGATGACTGTCGCTAAAAACCTGACCATAAAAAACAGAGTCAATAATGTTTCCTGCGGCTCCAGCAAATATCAGAGAGATGGCAACCATCAAAAAATTAGAACAATATTTTGTGCTTGTATCGTATAACCAATAGCCAATCCCTATAACCGCTAAAATTCTAAAACTTGTCAAAATCAATTTGCCATGTTGTCCTGGAATTTCAGTTCCCCAGGCCATTCCTTCGTTTTCAATAAAAAGAATCTTAAACCAACTGAAAACCTCAACCTCTTCGCCTAAAATAAAATTAGTTTTGATGAAAATCTTAGAAAATTGATCTATCAACAAAATGATAAGTATTAACAGAGAAGCGCTTTTTAATGACATTTTTTTATTTTTATTTATGCAAAAATAACAATATTTATGTACAAAAAAAGAGAATAGTGCGAATGATAAAAATCTTAAGGTTAATCAGATTGCAAAAACCTGCAAAAATAAAACTTTTTAGATCTAAAAAGAGACCTGCTTTTTTCACACCTGAAAATAGATTATAATTATTTCAATGATAAATCATTACCTTTTTTTACTTAAATTTGTTTCATCATTTAAAACAATCCTTAACATGAAATCAATATATTTTACAATTGTAAGCTTTTTTATAATTCTGTTATCCTCTTGTAATTCTGACGATGATTCCAATGAAACCGCAACTTTTGCCGTTCCTATTGTAAAAACACTGTCTTCAATCAGAGATAATGTTTCTGTAACGGGACAAAGACAGACAGATTCTGACGGGAAAATTTATGTAGCTGAAAACTATTTGTTTTACATTGCAAAAGAACAAGGGGTTCATGTTTTCGACAATCATAATCCTGCATCACCTGTTAATATAGCGTTTATCAATCTTGAAGGCGTTCACGACATTGCAGTAAAAGGGAATTATCTCTATGCTGATAATTTTGTGGATTTATTGGTTTTTGATATTTCAGATATTGGAAATATCATTTTAGTTCAAACTATTGAAAATTCAATAGCTTTTAATCCTAGTTATCCAGAAACTGCAGAGTTCTTTGATTATGAAATCTATGCTAATCAAGGAGAAATCATTACTGGCTATCGTTTAGAAACAAGAAATCGTCCACAAGGTCAATACTTGATTTTAGCAAATGATGCTACGGCAACTTTTGAAAGCACTAACGGAAACGCAATTGGAACTGGCGGTTCTTATGCACGTTTTCAAATTAATAATAACGCATTGTATACCATTGACAGTTATCAATTAAACGTGTTCAATATTAGCAATCCATCGACAACTTTTTTTGACAAGGCAGTTTATCTGAATGAATGGTTTGGCAATGGCCAATTTGAAACGTTATTTATTCAAAAAGAATTTTTATTTGTAGGCGCAACAAATGGCATGTATACTGTCGATGCATCCGATGAATTCAATCCTTTTTTTGTTTCTGGCTTTTCGCATGCAACGGCTTGCGATCCAGTTGTGGTGTTTGAAAATACGGCTTACATAACCGTTCGTGGCGGAAGTACTTGTGGCGCAATTGAAGATCAAGTCAATGTGATTGATATTACCGATATTGCTAATCCAACTTTGATTTCTACTTATTTATTAAACCAGCCTTATGGTTTAGGAATAAAAAATGGTGTTTTATATGTGTGTTGTGGTTCGGAAGGATTGAAAGTTTTTGATGCTGCCAATTCAACCAACTTAACCTTGCAAAACAGCTATTCAAGTAATGTAACGGATGTAATTCCGTTAGATTCTCATTTGATTACTGTTGGCAATAATCAAATTAAACAATACAGTTATGGTGCTAATTTTACTTTAGAACAGATTAGCGTAGTCAATTTCTAAAATGAAGAATCAAAAAAGCCATACAAATGTGTGGCTTTTTTATATTTAAAATCGAAATTTATCGTTGTGCATTTTTAGATTCCATACTCATTGTAGCATGAGGAACAATCATCAACCTTTCCTTGCTAATTAGTTTTCCTGAAACTTTGCATACACCATATGTTTTGTTTTCAACACGGAAAAGTGCATTTTTCAAATCACGAATGAACTTTTCTTGACGTATTGCTAATTGCGAATTGGCTTCTTTTGACATGGTTTCACTTCCTTCTTCAAAAGCTTTGAATGTTGGCGACGTATCATCCGTTCCATTATTCAAATCGTTCATATAGGCGCTTTTTATCAAATCTAAATCGAATTGTGCTTTACTTATTTTTTTTAAAATTAATTCTTTGAATTCTGCCAAATCTGCATCAGAATATCTTGCAATTTCATCTACCATTTTTTAAATTATTTTGAAATTAATATCATTGTTTTTATATCGTCAAACTCAATTTCTGTACCATTTTTTATCTCATCTTCAAAAACTAATGTTTCGGTTAATGTTTCAGATTTTATATAGGCAATATTACTATTAATTGCCTCTTCAAGACTGCTGCTTTTTTGTAATCTCACTTTAATTTTATCTGTCACTTCAAAGCCACTATCTTTTCTAATGTTTTGAATTCTATTCACTAATTCTCTTGCAATTCCTTCTTTTCTTAATTCTTCGGTTATTGTAATGTCCAAAGCAACCGTTATTCCATTAGCATTGGCAACCAACCATCCTTCAATATCCTGAGAAGAAATCTCTACATCTTCTAATGATAAAGTTATACTATTTCCTGAAATAACAAGCGTTATCTTTCCTTCTTTGTCAAATTTATTTATTTGCTCCGAAGAAAAATCTTGTATCTCTTTGGCAATCAATCCCATATCCTTACCAAAACGAGGTCCAAGGGTTTTGAAATTTGGTTTTATTTGCTTCACTAAAACTCCAGACGCATCGTCCAAAAGCACAATTTCTTTAACGTTGACCTCGGCTTTTATCAGGTCCGAAATGGCCTCAATTTCCTGTCGTTGATTCTCGTCAAGTATTGGTATCATTACCTTTTGCAACGGTTGACGCACCTTAATCATTTCCTTTTTTCGGAGTGATAAAACCAGTGATGAAACCGTTTGGGCTTTTTGCATTTTGCTCTCTAATGATTTATCAACAAAGTTTTCAACTGAAACTGGAAATTCTGCCAAATGTACACTTTCATTGTTCTCGGATTGTGTAGATTGGGTTAAGTCTCTGTAAAGTTTATCCATAAAAAATGGAGCGATTGGAGCCGAAAGTTTCGCTACAGTTATCAAACAAGTATACAAGGTTTGATAAGCAGCAATTTTATCTGATTCATACTCTCCTTTCCAAAAACGACGGCGACACAAACGAACATACCAGTTGCTCAAATTTTCCTGTACAAATTCAGAAATCGCTCGAGCTGCTTTTGTAGGTTCATAATCGGCATAATATTCGTCAACTTCTTTGATTAAAGTATTCAATTCAGAAATAATCCATTTGTCAATTTCTGGTCGTTCATCCAATGGAATATCGGCCTCTTCGTACTTAAAATTGTCAATATTGGCATACAAAGCAAAAAACGAATAGGTGTTGTAAAGCGTTCCAAAAAACTTTCTGCGAACCTCAGCAATTCCTTCCAAGTCAAATTTTAAATTATCCCAAGGATTGGCATTCGAAATCATGTACCAGCGCGTAGCATCTGGACCGTATTCCTTCAATGTTTCAAAGGGATCAGCGGCATTGCCAAGACGTTTGGACATTTTTTGTCCATTTTTGTCCAAAACCAATCCGTTTGAAACGACATTTTTATAGGCAATTTTATCAAAAACCAAGGTCCCGATTGCGTGCAATGTGTAAAACCATCCACGAGTTTGATCCACGCCTTCCGCAATAAAATCGGCTGGAAAATCTTTGTTTTCGTCTATTTTATCTTTGTTTTCAAAAGGATAATGCCATTGAGCATAAGGCATGGCTCCCGAATCAAACCAAACGTCAATCAAATCGGCTTCGCGCTGCATCGGTTTCCCCGAGGCAGAAACCAACGTAATTTGATCAACCACATTTTTATGCAAATCAATCAAATCATAATTTTCTTCAGTCATGTTGCCAATTTCAAACCCTTTGAAAGGATTTACGTTTTGGAAACCTGCTGCGATTGATTTTTCGATTTCAGTATATAATTCTTCCACAGAACCAATTAAGATTTCTTCAGTTCCATCTTCAGTTCTCCAAATTGGCAATGGAATTCCCCAATATCTTGAACGCGACAAGTTCCAATCATTGGCGTTTTTCAACCAATTTCCAAAACGACCTTCACCAGTTGCTTTTGGCTTCCAATTAATAGTATCGTTCAAATCGAACATTCTGTCTCTAACTTTGGTAATTTCTATAAACCAAGAATCCAACGGATAATATAAAATTGGTTTGTCTGTTCTCCAACAATGCGGATAACTGTGAACGTATTTCTCTACTTTGAAAGCTTTATTTTCTTCTTTTAATTGG
>JBILYQ010000017.1:0-13850 GCA_044377655.1 Flavobacterium sp. | reverse complement strand
AACAATATCAACAGCGTTACGCTAATTTTATCATAATTTTAACGGGTGGCGATGCAGAATTTTTGGCTATGCAATTAAAAAATACCATATTTGCCAATTCAAATTTTCTTTTAGAAAGTTTGAACCAAATTTATCAATACAATCACAAATGATTAAAAAAATTATAATAAGCTTTTGTTTGCTTTTTTCGTTGGTTTCCTTTGCTCAAGAAGGCACATCTTCACCTTATTCTTTTTATGGAATTGGCGATGTGAAATTTAAAGGAACAGTAGAATCTCGTTCTATGGGTGGAATTTCAGTTTTTCCAGATAGTATTCATATTAATCTTCAAAATCCAGCCCATCTTGCAAGTTTAAAACTGACAACCTTATCCGCGGGTGCAACTTATTCAAATACAAATTTCAAAACAGAAACGCAGGAAGGAAAGGCAAGACGATCAACACTTGATTATTTAGCAGTTGGTTTGCCAACAGGCAAATGGGGAATAGGTTTCGGGTTGATTCCTTATTCTTCAGTGGGTTACAAAATTCAAAAAATTGCAGATGAAAATTCTCCAATTACTAGAAGGTATAATGGTATCGGAGGAGTAAATAAACTTTTCTTTGGTTTGGGATACAAACTGACTAAAAATTTCAATATAGGTGCAGATATTCAATATAATTTTGGAACTATTGAAACAAAAAGTTTGCGATTTGTTGACGATGTACAATTTGGCACAAGAGAAAAAAATCTTTCTGACATACAAGGGGTGAGTTTCACAACGGGATTAACATATCAAACCAAGATTACCTCGAAGTTGAGCTATTTTGGAAGCGCAAGCTATTCTCCTGAGTCAAATTTAAAACTTGAGAATTCAAGAAAAATAGCAACAGTACAGTTTTTTTCTCAAGGTGGCGAATTCGTAGTTGACGAGGAAGATATTGATGTAGCCAACACAACCCTTAAGTTGCCCTCTAAAGTAACTTTTGGATCTGGTTTTGGGGAAGTTAAAAAATGGCTTATTGGAGCAGAAGTGTCTTTTCAAAGCACAAGCAATTTAGGAAATCGTTTCAACGACATAGACAACGTAAAATTCGAAAATGCCACCAGATATAGTCTTGGAGGATATTTTATTCCAAACTATAATTCCTATTCAAGTTATTTTAAAAAAGTAACTTACCGAGGTGGTTTGCGTTATGAAAATACAGGATTGATTATCGAAAATAAATCAATTGAGGATTTTGCCGTTAATCTTGGTTTAGGATTGCCTCTTGGTGGAACTTTTTCAAAAGTAAATGTTGGATTAGAAATTGGAAAACGAGGAACAAAATACGCTAACTTAGTAGAAGAGAATTACGTTAATCTATCCATTGGCTTGTCATTAAACGATAGATGGTTTGTAAAACGTAAATACGACTAAAAAGCCCAACAAATGAAAATATTTATATCAACATTGCTTTTGTTTTTTTTTGGGTATGCCAATGCTCAAGATGATAACTGTTTTCAAAAAGAAAAAGAATACCAAGAATTACTAAAACTCCAAAACATTGCTGAGGCTTTTGGGCCTTGGTCAGAGGTCAGAAAAAATTGTCCAAAACTTAGCGATTCATTATATGTTGATGGTGTAAAAATTATTCAATATAAAATTGAAAATGCTGCTAATCTTGAAGAGAAAGAGATTTTGGTCCGTGATTTGATGAAATTATACGACCAGTTTTATAAAAATTTTCCAGAAAAAGCAAAAGATTATCAAGTTTCAAAAGCAATGTTGCTTCATGATAATAAATTAGACGCTAAGGAAGAAATCTTCACTTTATTAGATAGCGCCATGAAATCAGCTTCGGAAAGCATCACAAGTGCCAATGCTATTTATGTCTATTTTAGTCTTTACAACGATAAATATTTAGCAGGAGATAAAAAAATCACACCAGATTCAATTTTGGATACATTCGATAAAGTAGTTCTGATGTTGACAAAATTAGTTGATTCAAATCCATTACGAGCAGACGAATACAAAACGGCATCTCGTGGTATCAATGCTTTGGTAAAAGACATTGCAACTTGTGAAAATTTAGCTACTCATTACCAAAAAGCCTTTGAGGCTAATAAAGAAAATAGCGATTGGCTAACAGCAGCAGTTATAAACATGTATGCCAAATGCAGTTCGCAACCAATTTTTGCTAGCCTAACAGAAAAATTACACAGTAGTAAGCCCACATCACAATCAGCCTATTATATGGGAGTTGCAGCTATGAAACAGAAAAATTTTGCAGCAGCACTTCAATATTACAATCAATCGGCTGATTTACAGTCCAATCCAGAGGAAAAATCCAGAACATATTATAGTATTGCCACTACGTTAGTCAGTAATGATAAAATAAAATCTAGAGAATATTTAAACAAAGCAATAGCTAGTGACCCCAAAAATGGCAGGGTTTATATTTTTTTAGCCCAGCTTTATGCCAACAGTGCTGACGAATGCGGAATTATAGATTTTGAAAAGAAAGCAGTCTATTTTTTGGCGGCAGAAACTGTTAAGAAAGCATTAATTGCTAGTCCGAAATTGAAACCAGCCGTAGATAAGATGGCCGAAAGTTTTAAAGCCAAAGGACCAACGGCCTCTGAAATATCGAAACTTAAATTAAACGGAAAATCATTCGCCATCAAATGTTGGATAAATGAAACCATAAATTTTCCTTCCAAATAATGAGTTTTAAACCAAACAGTTTTGTGCTTTTCGGGATGCTTTCGTTAACATTTTTTGTAATCATTTCTTGCGAAAGCAATCTTCGTGAGGTTCAAAAAATGGGTTTTGCAGAGTTTACTCCAAGTGGAGAAGCAGATACGGTTAATTTAAAATACACCGATTCGGGGAGAATAAAAGCAGTTTTGGTAAGTCCGAAAATGCTTGATTATGCAACGGTAAGTTTTCCTTTTACAGAGTTTCCCAAAGGAATTGATTTGACACTTTTTGATCCCAATGGAAAAAAAACATTGATAAAATCAAACTATGCTGTTACCCATAAAAACACAGATTTAATCAACCTGGAAGGGAATGTAAGAATATCAAACGAAACAGGTGAATTATTAGAAACCGAACAGTTGTATTTTGATCAAAAGAACGAATGGTTTTTTACCGAAGAAAAGTTTAAATTTACATCACCAAAAGGAGTTTCTTTTGGAGAAGGAATTGATTTTAGCAAAGATTTTAAAAAAGTGAATTCACAGAAAATTTCTGGTGAAGTACAACAATCCGAATAACTATGAATTATTTAAAATTTACACAGTTCGCTTATTTAATTGCAGGAATTCTTTTTGCATTCGATTCGTATTCAAAGTGGAGTAAGGGCGAAAATATTGTTATAAGTGTCGCTTTTGCTGGCGTTTGTTTTTTTATGTTCTTCTTTAGAAGAGGTTTTGGCAAAAAATTCGATCAGCACAATAAAAAACCATAATTCATGGAAATCGGAATAATCATCATTTGTTTGATACTTTCCGCTTTTTTTTAGGAATAGAAATTGTCTTTTTTTCTTCCAATAAAATCAACCTTGAATTAGAAAAAAAATAGTTTTATTTCAAGAATTCTAAAAAAACGTACTGAAAAACCAACCGTTTTTTCAATTTAGTTTTCCATATTGGACTTCCGAGGGGTGTTGATTTTGATTACTTCAGAATTTCTTCCCAAGATTTTTTTTCAGGTCTATGCCAATAGTTGTATGAAGTTTTTGTACATGCTGCTTGTGTTTTTTATCTTTTTTTTCTTTATATCCATTTTTGTAATTTGGATTTTCGCATGATTAATTTTGGAATACGTCAATCAAAAGTATAAATTTCATATTTCAGAAAGTGATTCTTATGGCATTTTGGGTTAGTTTATCCTTAATTTTTTCAAAAAAATTCCATTGAAAGGCGATCAAGTAATAATTGGAAACTAGCATTTTTTTGATTGAAGAAGCCACAAACAAGAAAATAGAACTAGTGAAAATGACTATTAGTGATTAATTTAAAGAAAAAAATAAAAATTATTGCAAATTATAAGTTTCTAAGTATTATTATTTCACAGATAATTGTATTTTCGCAAACTGAATATAAAATAAATAACAATAAAAATGGCAGTTTTAGCAAAAATTAGACAACGTTCCGCTTTATTGATAATGGTTATTGCACTTGCATTGTTTGCATTTATAGTACAAGATCTTTTTAGCAACGGTAACTTTGGAGGTAGTAAAAAAGATGTAGGAAGCATTAATGGAAAAGAGATTCCTTTCGAAGACTTTAGAGTAAAAGTTAGCAATGTTGAGAAAAGTGGGCAAAATGGGCAACCAATGTCTTCCATTCAAGCGGTTAACCAAGTTTGGGGTCAAGAAGTGAACATTGCTTTGCTTACTGTCGAGTTTGAAAAATTAGGAATTCGTGTTGGTGAAAAACACATTATTGAAGTTTTGAAATCTGATCCAAACATCGGGCAAAACCAAATGTTTTTGAACGCTGCGGGAAAATTTGATATCGTAAAATTCAAAGAATATTTCAAATCGAACCCAGAAGGATTGGTAATGCTAAAACAAAGAGAAAAAGATGCTGAATTAAACGCCAAATTCACTATCTATAATTCTTTAGTTAAAGGAAGTTTGTACACAACAGATGCAGAGGGAAAAATGAAATATGAAATGGAAGCAAACAAAGTAAACTTTGATTTTGTATCTGTTCCTTATTCCTCAATAAAAGATAGTGATGTGAAGATTTCTGATGAAGAAATCATTGCTTACATGAAAACAAAAGAGAAAAGATTTAAATCTGAAGAAAGTCGTGAGTTAGACTATGTTTTGATTGAAGAAAAACCATCTAATCAAGATGAGTCTGAAATTAAAAAGAACGTTGATGCTTTATTGACATCAAGAGTAGAATACAAAGACGGAAAAAACGATACAATCCAAGGCTTTAAATCAGTAACAAACAATGCTGAGTTTGTAAATGCAAATTCTGACATCCCTTTTGATTCAACTTTTATTGCTAAAAAAGATTTGCCTTCTGAACATGCTGAACAATTATTCAATTTGCCTGCAGGCGAAGTTTATGGACCATACATGTACAATAACTACTATTGTATTTCCAAAGGTTTAGGAAGAAAATCTGGTGCAAATGCTAAAGCTAGTCATATTTTAATTAGCTACGAAGGAACGCAAGTGCCAAACAAAAAAGAAAAAAGAACTAAAGAAGAAGCCAAAGCGAAAGCGGAAGTATTATTGGTTCAAGTCAAAGCTAATCCAGCGATGTTCTCCATGTTGGCAATGACCAATTCCGATGATTCATCAGCACAGCAAGGTGGAGATTTAGGTTATTTCTCTCAAGGTCAAATGGTAAAACCTTTTAATGATTTTGTGTTTAACAATTCCATTGCTACTATTGGATTAGTGGAAACAGATTTTGGATTTCATATTATCAATGTTACTGACAAACAAGACGCTGTTAAGTTGGCAACCATTGCTCAAAAAATTGAAGCATCAGAATCTACCAATGACAATATTTATACGCAAGCGACTAAATTTGAAATGGATGCTGCAAACAAAGATTTCGCGGTTTTGGCAAAAGAATCAAAACTAGTAGTTAATCCATCGGTTAGAGTAAAAGCTATTGACGAAAATTTTGGAAGCGTAGCAAACCAAAGACAAATTGTTAAATGGGCATTTTCTGAGGATATAAAAGTGGGTGATGTTAAAAGATTTGAAGTGTTGAATGTTGGTCATATTATTGCAAAATTGAAAAAAGTAACCGAAAAAGGTTTAATGGCTGTAGAAGATGCAAGACCACAAGTGGAACAAATCTTAAAAAATAAAAAGAAAGCAGAAAAAATTAAAGCAAAATTATCAGGTGCATCACTTGATGCAATGGCAAAAGCAAATAATGTTACAGTGCAACAAGCAATCGATATAACATTAGAAAGTCCATCATTGCCTGGAGCTGGATTTGAGCCAAAAGTTGTTGGTACCGCTTTCTCATCTGCAACAGGAAAGGTTACTGCAACTATTGAAGGAAATGCGGGAGTTTATGTTGTGATGACAAAATCAGTGGTAAAAGCGCCTGTTTTAAAATCGCATACAGATTATGTAAATAAAGTAAAACAACAAGTAGCTTCCTATTCAGGACGAGTTATTCCTGCATTGAAAAGCGATGCTGATATTCAAGATAACAGAGCTGATTTTTATTAATCAATCCTCTTTTTAAAGTATAAAAAAACGTCTCGATTTTATCGAGACGTTTTTTTATTATTTTAAAAATGAATTACAATATCATTTCTTGATAAGGAATCACTATTTCATATCCTTTTTCCTTGAAATATTTTTTTGGATTATCCTTAGAGATGACCATTACAAAATCGCCACCCCATGCGCCGAGACTTTTTATAACCCCGTCAAAATCTGAAAATAATGTTTTCTTCACGGTTTCTGTTTCTAATATAGCGCTCATTTCAATTTCGTGGTTTTGAAGTGCCGAAGCAAATTTTTTCACATCATCGGTATCAATAATTGCTTGCGTAATTTTATTGATAACCGGAATTGATTTTCCAATATTCCCAAGATTAGTATAGTAGGCTGCAATGGCTGTTCGGCTATTTTGTTTTCTGTTCAAATACACAAAATAAATAGTATCTGAAAAACTGGGTTTAAAATCTATGATTTCCACCGAGGCTTTCCCATCCAACAATTGATAAATGATGGCGGAATTGTTTTGCGCGCAAGCAATATCATAACCGCTTCCTCCAAAACTGTTTTTAAGCAATTTAAACGCATCAATTGACAACCACTGCGCAATATTATTAATTAAGGTTGACGATGTTCCCAAACCCCAAAATTTTGGAAAACTCAACTCCGTTTTGATTACATATCCTTTAGAACTTTTTATAAAATCGGGGTTCATTAAAAAAGCCTCGTGTAGAATCTCAATTAATGTGTTTTTGATGGTATGATTATCCTCAAAATGTTCTTTGTTTTTTATCGAAGTAAAAGAAATGCTGTCTTCAAACCAAATACTAGAATCGTAATCATAACTTGTCCAGGAAATAAGTTGGTCTTTTCCTTCTTCAATAATTAATGTTTGTCCAAATTTAGTTGGCAATGCCAAAGCTTTAGCGCCATCTAAAACAAGATATTCTCCTGTGATGAGTAATTTTCCATTACTGTAAAATGTTTTTCTCAAAAGTTTACTTTCTTAAATTTTCAATAAAATCAACTACTGCCGAGTGCGAAATTGAATTGATTTCAAAGTATTTGGCAATTATTTTTCGCTCCTCTTCATTTGCCTCAAATTGGTTGAGGATATTGTTAATGTGCATTTTCATATGTCCTTCTTGAATTCCAGTGGTAGTTAAAGAACGTAAAGCGGCAAAGTTTTGTGCTAAACCAGTAACGGCAACAATTTGCATTAATTCCTGCGCTGAAGGTTTTTCTAGAATTTCTAAGGCTAACTTCACCATAGGGTGTAACGATGTCAATCCGCCTACGGTTCCTAATGCCAAAGGGATTTCCATCCAAAAAGTAAACACCTCATTCTCTATTTTAGCATGGGAAAGACTTGTGTATTTTCCGTTTTTTGAAGCATAAGCATGAACGCCAGCTTCCACGGCCCGAAAATCATTTCCAGTTGCCAAAACCACGGCATCAACACCATTCATGATTCCTTTATTATGAGTAACAGCTCGAAACGGTTCGATTTCTGCAATGCGAACTGCTTGAACAAACTTCTCGGCAAAAGCCAAAGGGTTTTCTATGTTTTTCTCGGCCAAATCGGCTACTTTACAAGAAACTTCTGCACGAACAATGCAATTAGGAACAAAATTCGATAGAATACTCATCACAACTTCAATGTTGCTTTCTTCTTCAGAAAAAGAGTCATAACAAATAGCTTCTTTTTTTAAAGTTTTGGCAAATTGCTCTAAGCACGAATTAATGAAATTGGCGCCCATGCTGTCTTTCGTTTCAAAAGTGGCGTGAAGTTGGTAGTAATTCTCTAATTCGGAAGTTTTGTTTATAAGTTCGATATCTAGAATTCCACCTCCTCTTTTTTGCATGTTTTTGGTCATGCTTTCGGTTGCAGAAAAAAAGTTATTCTTTTTATCAATAAAGAATCGTTCCAATTTTTTAAAATCACCTTTGTAAATGAAATGAACTTGCCCAATTTTCTCCGTATTCAAAACGGTTGTTTTGAAACCGCCACGAGTGGACCAAAACTTAGCCGATTTTGACGCTGCGGCAACCACAGAACTTTCTTCAATGACCATAGGAACGGTAAAATATTTTCCATTAATCAAAAAATTGGGCGCAATTCCCATCGGTAAATAGAAATTAGTAATGGTGTTTTCTATGAATTCATCGTGTAAAAGTTGCAATTTCTCGTTACTATTCCAATATTGTTTGATAATAGCAATAGCTTCTTTTGGGTTTGAAAAATATTCTTTGGCAATCCAATTGATTTTTTCTTCTTTGGATAATTTTGAAAATCCAGCAATAGCGTTATTCATGCTCAGTTGATTATAACTTGTTTTTTGCAAAGATACGGTTTACATTTTATTGTTATATTTGGTTTCAAATAAATAAAATAGATTGTCAAAATTGCATTTAACATAATAATATGCCATTATTTGTAATTTTTTCACTAAAATTGACGGTTTTTATAATCAATTAAAGTAATGAATTCAAACAAGCTTATCATCGTATTTCTTTTGTCGTGTTTTTCTATCGTAGCACAACAAAAAATCAGCGTCGAAGAGATTTATACAGGCGCATTTAGAACGCAAGGAATGGACGCATTGCAGTCCATGAAAAATACTAATCAATATACAGTTCTTAATTTTGACAGAACGGCGCGAAGCAGTCAAATTGATTTGTATGACTTTGCCACGCTTAAAAAAGTAGCCACTTTAATTGATACTAAAAACTTTAAAGAACTGTCACAAGGCATCGATAGTTACACGTTCAGTGCGGATGACACTAAAATTTTAATAGCAAACAATACTAATGCTATCTTCCGTCATTCTTTTACGGCAGATTTTTTTCTTTATACAATTGCCACTAAGGAATTGACTAAAGTCTTAGACCAAGTGCAAGAGCCTACTTTTTCTCCTGATGGAACTATGATAGGTTTCGCAAAATCTAACGATTTATTCGTCTATGATATTGCTTCAAAAGCGACAACTCAAATCACAAATGATGGAAAGAAAAATGCAATCATTAATGGAATTACGGATTGGGTTTATGAAGAGGAATTTGCATTCGTTAGGGCATTTGATTGGAGTGCCGATAGCAGAAAAATAGCATTTATACGTTTTGATGAAAGTCAAGTGCCCGAATTTTCAATGAATATTTTTAAAAAAGAGTTGTATCCAACAGTGGAAACTTTTAAATATCCAAAAGCAGGCGAGAAAAACGCTATTGTTTCATTGCACATTTATGATTTAAATTCTAAATCTAAAAAAGATATTAATCTAGGGAATTATAATGATTTCTACATTGCTAGAATGAAATGGACAAATGATGCCAACGTGCTTTGTGCGCAGGTTTTAAACCGTCATCAGGATAATTTGGATTTAATTTTTGTGGACGGTACCACTGGTATTGCTAAAGTGGTTTTAAATGAAAAAGACATCGCCTATGTAGATGTTACGGACAATCTAACTTTTCTAAAAGATAATAACTTTATTTGGACTTCAGAAAAAGACGGTTTTAATCATATTTATTTATTTGATAAAAATGGGAAACTCAAAAATCAAGTTACCAAAGGGAATTGGGAAGTGACTTCATATTATGGTTTTGATGAAAAAACAAAAACTATTTTTTATCAGTCAGTTGAAAATGGTTCTATCAATAGAGATGTTTTTAGAATTGGTTTGGATGGAAAAAACAAAGTTAAATTATCTCAATCTGTTGGAACTAACGGAGCAACGTTTAGCCCAAATTTCCAATTTTTTATCAACACATTCTCCAGCGCTACACAACCTACAAGTTATACCTTGAACGCTGCAAAAGAGGGCAAGCAAATACAGGCTATTGTAAACAACGACGCTTTGGCAGAGAAATTAAAAAAGTATGACTTGCCAAACAAAGAATTTTTTGTGCTAACTACCGAAAAAGGAATTCAATTGAATGCTTGGATGATTAAGCCAAAAGACTTTGATACTAATAAAAAATATCCGGTTTTTATGTATCAATATTCTGGTCCAGGTTCTCAGGAAGTGGCGAACCGTTGGTTGTCTACAAACGATATGTGGTTTATGATGTTGGCGCAACAAGGTTACATCACGGTTTGCGTTGACGGACGTGGAACAGGCTTTAAAGGTGCTGCTTTCAAGAAAGTGACGCAAAAAGAATTGGGGAAACTCGAAGTAGAAGACCAAATCGATGCCGCAAAAGTAATAGGGAATTATGCCTTTGTTGACAAAACTAGAATTGGAATCTTTGGTTGGTCTTATGGTGGTTTTATGTCTTCAAATTGTCTTTTTAAAGGCGCCGACGTATTCAAAATGGCTATAGCTGTTGCGCCTGTGACTAATTGGAGGTTTTATGACAGCATTTATACAGAAAGATACATGCAAACACCACAGGAAAATGCAAGTGGTTATGATGAGAATTCACCAATCAATCATGTAAGCAAATTGAAAGGCAACTTTCTTTTAATTCATGGAACGGCTGACGATAATGTTCATGTTCAAAATTCTATGCAAATGATAGAAGCATTGGTTCAAGCAAACAAACAATTTGATTGGGCCATTTATCCAGACAAGAACCATGGAATTTATGGTGGAAAAACCAGAATTCAGTTGTACAATAAGATGACAAATTTTATTAAAGAAAAATTATAATTGACCAAAAACCAAAAAAATAACCAAAAACAAACCAAAACAAACAAACATGAGTGAAAAAGCAGTAAAAACAGAACATCCAAAAGGACTTTGGGTATTATTTGGAACAGAAATGTGGGAACGTTTCAATTTCTATGGAATGCGAGCCATTTTGACATTATTCCTTGTGAATTCGTTAATGATGAAAGAAGAAGACGCCTCAATTATTTATGGAGGATTTCTGGGACTTTGCTATTTGACGCCAATGTTAGGCGGATTTGTTGCGGATAGATTTTTTGGCAACAGAAATTGTATTTTATTGGGCGGATTAATGATGGCCATTGGACAATTATTTTTGTTTTTTAGCGCTAGTGTTTTTGCAACTAATTTAAGCCTTGCCAATACAATGATGTGGTCGGGTTTAGGTGTAATCATTTTTGGAAATGGTTTTTTTAAACCAAATATTTCTTCAATGGTTGGTAGTTTGTATCCTAAACAAGAAAAAACCAAATTAGATACTGCATTTACTATTTTCTATATGGGTATCAATCTTGGTGCTTTTCTTGGTCAAACAATTTGTCCTTATTTAGGGGATGTTGTTGTAAACGGAGTTCAAAATGTTCATGCTTTTAAATGGGGATTTTTGGCAGCATCCATTGCAATGTTAATAGGAACCGCAGTTTTTTATGTATTAAAAAATAAATATGTAGTCACCCCAGAAGGAAAACCTCTAGGTGGATTACCAAAATATAACGAAACTTCAGATTATGAAGAAGGCGAATCGCAAAGTGCTGTTTTTTCTGCCAAATCGCTAATTGGTGCAGTTATTGCCTTTATTATTTTATTTTTTCTATTTCAATATCTTTTAGATGGGGATAATTTTATAAAAACTATTATTTACCCAATTATTTACGCTAGTGGGTTAACATTGGCCGGATTAATTGTTTCTGATAGTTCTTTAACAAAAGTAGAACGTGATAGAATTTTTGTAATTTACATTGTTGGATTTTTTATAATTTTTTTCTGGGCAGCTTTTGAGCAAGCGGGGTCTTCATTAACGTTTATTGCCGCAAATCAAACAGATAGAACCTTTATGTTTGGTTGGCAAATGCCGGCTTCAATGGTTCAAGTTTTCAATGGGATTTTTGTATTCGCTTTTGCTTTACCTTTTAGTATTTTATGGGATAAATTAAGAGCAAGCGGAAAAGAACCTTTGTCAACAGTAAAACAAGCCATTGGATTAGGATTAATAGCATTGAGTTATTTCATAATCGCATATAATGTAAAAGATTTAGGAAATAGTGGATTATTGGCTATTAAATGGTTAATACTTTTGTATTTGATTCAAACATTTGCTGAATTGTGTTTATCCCCAATTGGATTATCCTTAGTCGGTAAATTATCTCCAAAGCGTTTTGCGAGTTTATTATTTGGTGTTTTCTTTTTGTCAAATGCTGCGGGATATGCATTGTCAGGAACTTTAGGCTCAATTATGCCTGCAACCGGGGATAAATTTTTAAAAGCTAAAAACTTAGGCATTGACTTGCAAGGGGTTCTTGACAAAACAATAACACCAACTACTGAACAATTAGTTTTATTAGAAAAAAACCAAATCAATCCTTTAAATCCAGTATTTGCGGGCTTTGAAATTCATAATTTATTTGAATTCTTTATGGTGTTTGTAGTTTTAACAGGAATTGCTGCTGTATTACTTTTTGCATTAACGCCAGTTATCAAAAAAATGATGCATGGCGTTCGTTAATCAAATTTAAAAATATTTTTATATCTTTCAAACCTACAAGAAACACTTGTAGGTTTTGTTTTTAATACTGACAAATTATGTGGAAATCGCATCCTAAAGCTTTGCCTTACTTGTTTTTATCCGAAATGTGGGAACGTTTTGGTTATTATTTAATGATTGGAATTTTTACGCTTTATCTCAAAGATGTGGAAGCTGGATTTGCCATGACAGAAAAAGAAGCTTCTGACTTATATGGAACTTTCATCGCCTTGGTTTTTTTAACTCCTTTCATTGGTGGTTTAGTCGCGGATAGGTATTTGGGCTATAAAAACTCCATTGTCCTTGGTGGAATTTTGATGGGAATTGGCTATTTTATGATGGGCATTCACAATATCACAACACTATATATTGCAATGACTTTTGTTATTGTAGGGAATGGTTTTTTTAAGCCAAATATCTCAACACTTTTGGGGAATTTTTATTCCGAAGATCAGTATAAAGATAAAAAAGATGAAGGCTACAATATTTTCTATATGGGAATTAACGTTGGTGCTTTTATTTGTAATTTCTTTGGAGCTGCTTTGCAAATTCTTCTTGGTTGGCAATATGCTTTTATGGCTGCCGGATTAGGAATGTTTATTGGTGTGGTGGTATTCCTTTTAGGAACTAAACATTATGGTAATAAAACGCAAAAGAAAGGTGTTCAGGAAGGAGACATGCCGTTTTATAAAATTGTGCTTTTTATTCTTTTACCATCGGTAGTTTTTGGAGTGATTGGTTGGTTCTTAAAGGGAGTCGCTTCAGAGGCTAACCCAAACAGCTATGTTTTTGGTTCTGATAGTACCGATGCTTTTATCTTTGCGTGTATTCCTGTAATTTTCTTCTATGGAAGTTTGTATTTCAAGGCCAAACCCGATGATAAACGTCCAATAGGAGCATTGCTTTCCATTTTTGCGGTGGTGATTTTATTTTGGGCTGTTTTTAAATTAAACGGTTCCGCACTCACAACATGGGCCGATAGATATACTGATAGAGAAATTACGGGTACAACACAAACGGTTTTCAACGGCTTGAAATTTTCTCAAGAAGTGGAATACAAAAAGGATTCCGTAAGCCTATACGATGCCAGTTTCAGATTGCAAAAAGAAAATGGAGTAGTTAAAAAAGTAGTGGATTATCCTGTTTATTTTCGAAATGTAGCCAAAGAAAAATTGCCCGAAGAGAATTCAAAAGTGTCACTTTGGGCAACCAATTTAAGTCAATCTATAAATCCGGGTTGGGTAATTATTTTAACACCTT
>JBILYQ010000016.1:0-13855 GCA_044377655.1 Flavobacterium sp. | reverse complement strand
TTTGACCATCGTGTGGTTGACGGATTTCTTGGAGGTTCCTTCTTGCGAAGAGTAGGCGATTATTTAGAACAATTTGAAACAAATACAATAGTATAAAAGCATGCAAGAACTAATGACACAAACTATAAATATTAGCAAAGTTGCCCAGTCGAAAGTGAATGAAGTTGATTTAAACAACGTCACTATGGGAACCAATTTTACCGATCACATGTTTATTTGTGATTATCAAGATGGCGAATGGAAAAATCCAAGAATTGAGCCTTTGGCATTGATTCCAACGCATCCTGCAGCAATGGCTTTGCACTATGGCCAGGCTATTTTTGAGGGAATGAAAGCGACCTTAGGCAAAGACGGAACACCCTTATTATTTCGTCCTGATAAAAATGCTAAACGAATGAATTTTAGTGCAGACCGATTGGGAATGCCTTCTTTCCCAGAAGATTTATTTGTTGAAGCATTAAAACAATTCACCGCTTTAGAGAAAAATTGGATACCAACTTCAACAGGAAGCGCGTTGTATTTGCGTCCATTTATGTATGCCGATGAAGCATTTATAGGAATGCGTGCCGCTACCAGCTACAAGTTTATTGTTATGGCATCGCCCGCAGGACCGTTTTTTAGCAGAAAAATAAAATTATATGCAGAAAAAAAATATGTTCGTGCCGTAAATGGAGGAACAGGAGAAGCCAAAGCAGCCGGAAATTATGCAGCAGCCATTCGTCCAACTGAATATGCAAAAGCGAAAGGGTATGACCAAGTTTTATGGCTAGACGCGCAAGATTTTGAATACATTCAAGAAGTGGGAACGATGAACATTTTTTTCAAAATTGATGGAAAATTCATAACGCCAAGTTTAACGGGTTCCATATTGTCAGGAATTACCCGAATGAGTGTGATTGATTTATTGAGAAGTAAAGGTTTTGAAGTAACCGAAAGACCAATCACGATTTCAGAAATCATCTCCGCCTCACAAAACGGAACTTTAGAAGAAGCGTTCGGAACGGGAACAGCTGTAGGAATTGCCATGATAGAAGAAATCGGAAACAACGATTTAACCATTAAATTTCCATTAGAAAATCCAGTTTCAGTAATGATAAATGATACTTTGAATGCGATAAAAGTTCAAGATATCAAAGACGAATTTGGTTGGATTGTAGAAGCAAAGTAAAAAATTTAAACCATTAAGATATTAAGAAAAATTAAGAAAAGATTTAAATAAAACTTGATTGTTAAATAGATTTTATGATTATTATTTTCAATCTTATTAAAAAACACTTAATGAGCCTTATTACCTTAATAGTTCAAAAAAAACAATAATGTTAGATAAAAAAATATTAGAAAAAGCATTTTTTACAATGGCAACTGCCAAAGCTATGGCAGCCTTGTATGAAGATAATTTTAAAATAGTTTCTAAATACGTACATGCCACTTCGCGCGGACATGAAGCGATACAAATTGCGATGGCAATGCAACTTTTGCCTCATGATTATGCATTTCCTTATTACCGTGATGATGCAATGTTATTGGGAATTGGGATGCAACCTTACGATTTGATGTTGCAATTGATGGCAAAAAAAGACGATCCGTTTTCTGGCGGACGAACGTATTATTGCCATCCAAGTTTGAAAGATGTTGATAAACCTAAAATCCCACACCAATCATCGGCTACAGGCATGCAAGCCATTCCGGCAACAGGTGCGGCGATGGGTTTTTGGTACAAAGAAAATATAGGAATTCAAGATGCTAATCAAGAAAAACCATTTGTTGTTTGTTCATTGGGTGATGCATCGGTAACCGAAGGTGAAATTGCGGAAGCTTTGCAAATGGCCGCTTTAAAACAACTTCCTATTTTGTATTTGGTACAAGACAACGGTTGGGATATTTCGGCAAATGCAGCTGAAACTCGTGCGCAAAATGCGTTTGAATATGCTAAAGGATTTCACGGAATTGAGGCGATTTCTATTGATGGAGCGAATTTTACAGAAAGTTATTTAGCGGTTCAAAAAGTCGTAAAAACCATTCGTGAAGAACGTCGTCCATTTTTGATTCATGCCAAAGTTCCATTATTGAATCATCATACCTCTGGGGTTCGAATGGAATGGTATCGTGATGATTTAGAAGAAGCACAATCTCGTGATCCTTTTCCAGTTTTGATAAAACAATTATTGGAAGCTGGATTTACAAACGATGAAATTCAAACTATAGAAAATACGGCTGTTGCCAAAGTCCAAGCTGATTTTGATAAAGCACAATTAGCCGAAGATCCAACACCAGAAGATTTATTTACAAACGATTTTGCTCCAACGCCAATCACAGAAGAAGTTGGGGAAAGAAATCCTGAGCGCGAAGATAAAGTAGTAATGGTAGATTGCGCGTTATTTGCTGTCGAAGAATTAATGAAAAAGCACCCAGAATGTCTGCTGTACGGACAAGACGTTGGTGGACGATTGGGTGGTGTTTTTCGTGAAGCAGCCACGTTGGCACAAAAATTCGGAGACGAACGTGTTTTTAATACGCCCATTCAGGAAGCTTTTATTGTAGGCTCGACGGTTGGAATGTCGGCTGTTGGTTTGAAACCGATTGTTGAAGTTCAGTTTGCCGATTATATTTGGCCAGGATTGAATCAGTTGTTTACGGAAGTAAGTCGTTCATGTTATCTATCCAATGGAAAATGGCCTGTTAGCATGATTCTTCGTGTCCCAATTGGCGCTTACGGAAGTGGTGGACCTTATCATTCGTCTTCTGTAGAAAGTGTTCTGACTAATATTCGAGGGATTAAAATCGCGTATCCAAGTAATGGTGCCGACTTAAAAGGATTATTGAAAGCTGCGTATTATGACCCAAATCCAGTGGTGATTTTAGAACATAAAGGTTTGTATTGGAGTAAAGTAAAAGGTACCGATGCTGCAAGAGTAAACGAACCAAGCGAAGATTATGTGTTGCCTTTCGGAAAAGCCAATGTTGTTCAGGAAATATGGGAACAAGAAACGGACGAAACAATAACTGTTATTACATACGGAATGGGCGTTCATTGGGCTTTGAATGCTTCTTTAACAATAAAAAATCAAGTCGAAATTATCGATTTACGAACAATATATCCACTTGATGAAGAAACTATCTTTAAATCGGTTAAAAAAGCCAAAAAATGCTTGGTTGTAACAGAAGAGCCTACAAACAATTCGTTTGCAAGAAGTTTGGCTGGATTGATTCAAGAAAAATGTTTCAAATACCTCGATGCGCCAGTGATGGTAATCGGTTCAGAGAACATGCCCGCTATTCCTTTAAACAGTGTTTTGGAGTTCACAATGATTCCGAATGTTGATAAAGTGCGATTAAAAATGGAGGAACTTTTGGGGTATTAATTATAAAAACCTCCAGTTGGAGGTTTTTATAATTATTTTTTATTTGTATCCGGTGGAAATTGCTCCAAAATTTTAGTGACAAATTCTTTAATGTTTTCATCTTTTTTATAAGTGTCTTTAGTTAAAACACCTTCGCCTTGACCTTGCCAAATGACTTCCTTGGTTTTTGTTGACATTATATCGATATACAATATTCCTTCAGTGTATCTGGAAACGGAAGTCACAACACCCCATCCATAAGGATTCCATCCATAATTCCAACCAAAACCCCATCCTGAATCAAATTGATTTATACTCACGTTTTCCCGCTCCTTTGTGAAAAAAGTTACCAATACATCTGGAGTTTCACTTTTTGTATATCCCTTGGCGGACATCACTTCATCTACGGAACGTAAAATCCTTTTTTTGTCTAAATCCGATAGGTCGACCTTGTCAATACCAGTTTTATAATAAGCATAAGTTTTAAACTCACTAAAGTTTACATTCTTGTCAAAGTCTGAATTTACTCTAATGGAACTGCACGAAGCAAATACAAGAAGTAACAGTAAAAATTTAATTGTCTTTTTCATATTTCCTTTTTTTTAATTTATTGACTATAGAATTTTGGCAATCAGTTGGGTTTTTTAGCATAAATAATCTAAAATTCCAATAATCTATCTTCAACTATATTAGGGATGGTAATTTTTAATAAAGGTTGCGTTGCCATCGCTCTTTTTATCGCAAAAATAGCACCTTCATTTCTAGCCCAACTTCTTCTTGAAATTCCGTTATTAACATCCCAGAAAAGCATTGATTCTAAACGTTTTGACGCCTCTTTTGTACCATCAAGAACCATACCAAATCCGCCGTTAATTACTTCGCCCCAACCAACGCCACCGCCATTGTGTATAGAAACCCAAGTAGCCCCACGAAAGCTATCGCCAATGACGTTTTGTATTGCCATATCGGCAGTAAAACGCGAGCCATCATAGATATTTGAGGTTTCTCTGTAGGGAGAATCCGTTCCGGAAACGTCATGATGATCGCGACCCAAAATTATTGTTTCAATTTCGCCTCGAGCAATGGCTTGATTGAAAGCTTCGGCAATTTTAATTCTGCCTTCCGAATCGGCATAAAGAATTCGGGCTTGTGAGCCAACGACTAATTTATTGTCTTGCGCACCTTTTATCCATTGGATATTGTCTTGCATTTGTTGTTGGATTTCTTCGGGCGCTGTTTTTGCCATTTCTTCCAAAACTTCGCAGGCAATAGCGTCTGTTTTTGCTAAATCTTCTGGTTTTCCTGAAGCACAAACCCAACGAAATGGTCCAAATCCATAATCGAAACACATTGGACCCATAATATCTTGAACATAACTCGGATAACGGAAATCAATATGATTTTCGGCCATTATATCTGCGCCAGCGCGAGAAGCTTCTAATAAAAATGCATTCCCATAATCGAAAAAATAGGTTCCTTTTTCAGTATGTTTGTTGATTGCTGTGGTATGTCTGCGCAATGTTTCCTGGACTTTCACCTTGAATAATTCTGGATTTTCAGCCATCATTTCGTTGGCTTCTTCAAATGAAATCCCAACAGGATAATAGCCGCCAGCCCATGGATTGTGTAATGATGTTTGGTCGGAACCCAAATCGATATGGATGTTTTCTTCGTAGAATCGTTCCCAAATATCTACCACATTTCCGTGATAAGCGATGGAAACTACCTCTTTATTAATTTTAGCTAAAGCAACTCTTTTGACTAATTCGTCAATGCTTTCAAAGACTTCATTTACCCATCCTTGCGTGTGACGAATGTGTGTAATTTTCGGGTTTACTTCTGCACAAACGGTTATGCAGCCCGCAATATTTCCCGCTTTGGGTTGCGCGCCACTCATTCCGCCCAATCCTGAGGTGACGAATAATCCGCCAGTAGGGGATTTTTTTATTTTTCGGAAACCATTCAATACCGTGATTGTGGTTCCGTGAACAATTCCTTGCGGACCGATATACATGTAACTTCCTGCAGTCATTTGTCCGTATTGCGAAACTCCTAAAGCGTTAAATTTTTCCCAATCATTCGGTTTGGAGTAATTTGGAATTACCATTCCATTAGTTACAACAACTCTCGGCGCTTCTTTGTGAGAAGGAAATAAACCCATTGGGTGACCAGAATACATTGCCAAAGTTTGCTCGTCCGTCATTTCCGAAAGGTATTGCATGGTCAGAAGATATTGTGCCCAGTTGGAAAAAACAGCGCCGTTTCCGCCATAGGTAATTAGCTCGTGCGGATGTTGTGCTACGGCATAATCCAAATTATTTTGGATCATTAACATGATGGCTTTTGCTTGCTCACATTTACCAGGATATTCAGAAATTGGGCGTGCATACATTTTATAATCTGGACGCAAACGATACATGTAAATACGTCCGTAAGTCTCTAATTCTGCTGAGAATTCCTTGATTAATTCTTTATGATGTTGCGGTTCAAAATAGCGCAAAGCATTGCGAAGCGCCATTTTTTTTTCATCATCCGAAAGAATGTCTTTTCGTTTTGGGGCATGATTTATTTCTAAATCGTAAGGTTTTGGATTGGGTAAAACCGAAGGGATTCCCTGTGATATTGATTCTTTAAAAGTCATTGTACTAGTTTGCTTTTTATTTTTTTGGTCTAATTGTGTTTGTCTTTTTGTCAAAACCATAAGGACAATGTCTGCAACCGCTTCGGCAACAGTAACCCCGTTTCAAATGGAATTTTTCGGTAAAAACTTTATAACCTTCGGGAGAAAGATAGTAATCTTCGCCTTCAATTAATATTTTTTCATTATTTTGCTCATTCATAGCTACAAATTTAAATACTTTATAAGTAATGTTGATTATCGTTTCGAAATATTTAATTCCAAAAGGATATCGCGGCCTAACAATTTTTCCTTTTGTAGTAGTAAGAAGTAAAAATGATTTGCATGACAAGCTGTTATTGAATCATGAAAAAATTCACATTCGTCAACAATTGGAACTCTTGATTGTTCCTTTTTTTGTTTGGTATGGTTTGGAATTCTTAATTCGATTGGCAATTTTAAGGAATGGGAAAGAGGCATATCGAGCCATTTGTTTTGAAAGAGAAGCTTATCAAAATGATACTGATGAACATTATACCAATAATAGGAATTTTTGGAATTTTCTTAATTATTACTAAAAATCAATTCATTTTTAACGAGACTATTTTTCGGCTATTTTTTACTATCTATTATGTATATCCTAAAAAAAAATATTTTTATAGGATATATTTATTATTAAAAGATTAATTTATATATTTTTATCAAAAATTAGTACATAATGAAAAAAATATTTATTTTACTAACTGCATTTGTCACTTTTCAATCTTTTTCACAACTTTATGTAAGTTCCAATAGTTATGTTTATAATAAAGGAACGGTTGTTTTTGTAAATCAAGGTATTAATTTACAAACAGATGGAAATGTTTTTTTGAGAAATGAAGGGCAGTTATTACAAGGAACCGCAGCTATATCTACCAATCAAGGGGAAGGAGAGGTTTCTGTATTCCAAGAGGGTACATCAGATAATTATGATTACAATTATTGGTCTTCACCAGTTGGAAACGCGTCCTCTTCTATTGGCAATGAGCCTTTTGGAATAGCAATGTTAAATAAGCCTGTTTCGTTGACTTCAAGCACTCCGGCTGTCATTTTGCCCATGAATAATCAAAATGGTATCGCAAATCCGTTGTCAATTTCTCAACGTTGGATTTATAAATTTTTATCATCATCAACGTATTCTCAGTGGTTTCAAGTTGGATCTGCCGCAACAATTTTAGCTGGAGAAGGTTTTACAATGAAAGGCACAAGCGGGACAGATGTCACAGATATTGAAAGTGATGGTGTTCTAAATAATCCAGGTGGAAATGGAGCCCAACGCTATGATTTCAGAGGAAAACCTAATGATGGAAATATTTCTGTTAGTGTAGATACAGGTAAATTTACCTTGACAGGAAATCCATATCCAAGCGCTTTACATGTTAACGAGTTTTTGTTGGACATTTCGAATGCCGCTTGTACTGGAATAGCTTATTATTGGGAACAAGACAAATCAGTTAACTCTCATGCTATATTAGCATACAGAGGTGGTTATGGAACCTATTCGCCAATGGGAGGAATTCTTCCAACAGACTTTGGTATTTATGTTCCGGCTTATTTTAATAGTTATAATATTGATGGAACTTTGAACACCGCGGGGTTGACTACAGCACTAGCAATTCAGAGAAAATATGCTCCTGTTGGGCAGGGTTTTATGGTTAAAGGAGCTTCTAATGGAGCCATTTTGTTAAAAAATAGCCATAGAGAATATTATAAAGAATCTGAATTGTATTCACAGTTTGAGAGGAGTGCAAATTCTTCAACTAGTTCTTCTCCTAGTGATGGAATGAATTCACTTTCTTATTTGCGTTTGAATACTATTATTGATAACGCAAATACAAAACAACTAGCTTTAGCTTTTGCAACACAAGCCACGGACGGAGTAGATAGAGGAATCGATGCATTAAGTCCTGTTTCCAACGATTTGCCAGATGATGTTTATTTCTTTTTGAATAATGACAAGTATGTTATTCAAGGAATTCGTTTTGATATTACTAAAAGAATTCCTATTGGGATAAAAGCAACTGATAATACAAATTTTAAGTTTTATATTCCCGAAACAGTCAATTTTGACGAAAATCAAATGGTCTATCTTTATGATGCACAAGATGGGATGTATCATGATGTTAAAAATTCAACTTTCGAGATTTCTTTGTCAACAGGAATTTACAACAATAGATTTGAGTTGACATTTCAAGGGAATCAACTTGAAAATAGTGGAAATATAAAAAATGATTTTGTAATTGTTCAAAACAACACTACTGAAATGTTAACAGTTTCTAATCCAAATTTATTGAATGTGCGTTCCGTTACACTTTTTGATTTGACTGGGAAACAAATTTTTGAAAAGGAAAAATTAGTAACTCAAGAAATCTATCAGTTTTCTACAAATGGATTGTCGGAAGCTGTCTATTTAGTTGAATTACTTACCGCGGATAATAGAAAGATTGTTCAAAAAATAATAATTTCTACTACTAGAAATTAACTTCAAAAGCGACTTGATTAGTCGCTTTTTTTATGACAAATGTTATTCTTTTTAAAGTGCATTAGTTTTATCTTTGTAAAAAATAATTTCTTGAAAGTTTTCAATCAAAAAATCGCACTTGCTATCGCTGATGTTACATTGTATATTAAGCGTGAAGACATGATTCATCCCTATGTTTCAGGAAATAAATTCAGAAAACTCAAGTACAATTTGCTGCAAGCCAGAGAGGAAAATCAAACTACGTTGTTAACTTTTGGAGGAGCTTTTTCCAATCATATTTTGGCTGTAGCAGCCGCGGGCAAAGAAAACAATTTCAAGACTATTGGTGTTATCAGAGGCGAAGAATTGAGTTTAAAAATTGATGAAAATCCAACTTTAAAAAAATCCAAAGAGTTTGGAATGGAATTTGAATTTGTGACGAGAGAAGATTACAGAAACAAACATGAAGCTTTTTTTATCGAAAAATTGCATCATAAATTTGGGTCTTTTTATCTTTTGCCCGAAGGAGGAACTAATCCTTTGGCAGTAAAGGGATGCAAAGAAATTCTAGTAGATACGGATGAGGTATTCGATTATATTTGTTGTCCTGTTGGTACAGGAGGAACTATTTCGGGGATTATAAACAGCGCTTTCAACCATCAAAAAGTGTTGGGGTTTCCAGCATTAAAAGGTGATTTTCTGAAGGAAGATATTCGTAAATTTGCCCATCGAGATAATTGGGAGTTAATTAACGATTATCATTTTGATGGATATGGTAAGGTAAATGAAGAACTTATTCAATTTATTAACTGTTTTAAACTAAAAAGCGATATTCTTTTAGACCCAATTTATACTGGAAAAATGGTTTTTGGCGTTATAGATATGATACAAAAAAAATATTTTCCAAACGGGTCAAAAATTTTGCTGATTCATACAGGAGGTTTACAAGGTGTAAAAGGTATGAATATGATATTGAAAAATAAAAAATTAACACTAATAGACACAAATGATTAAGAGACTCTTATTTCTTGTTTTTGTAATTTTGCTTGTCGGTTGTAACACGAGTCAATCCGTTGTTAGAACTTCCAAAAGCGGTTACAGCAAGCCAAAAACACCCGTGGTTCGAAATGTAAAAAAACCAATTGTAAATCCTCAATCGGCAAACAAAAGCGTGTCGAATGTTGCGAAAAAAGAAAATGTAACGCCTTCAACTTCCTCAGGCTCTGTTGTTCTTGAGGCTACTACAAGAGTAAAAGTCACTACCCAAATGGTCTTGGATTATATTCAACGCTACAAGGATATAGCTAAGGAAAATATGGTAAAAACGGGTATTCCTTCTAGTATAACTTTAGGACAAGCCATTTTAGAATCGGGAGCCGGAACAGGACCTTTGAGTATTCAAGCCAATAACCATTTTGGAATAAAATGCCATAAGGAGTGGTCTGGGCCAAGTATAAAATATGATGATGACGAAGCTCAAGAGTGTTTTAGAAAATATAATGATCCCAATGAATCTTTCAAAGATCACTCTTTCTTTTTAACCAGTCGTCCAAGATATTCAGGGCTTTTTCAATTGGATAAAGATGATTATAAAGCATGGGCAAAAGGACTTAAGGCTGCAGGCTATGCCACTGACGTAAAATATCCTGAAAAATTAATTGGGTTAATTGAGCGTTATCAATTGGATAAATTTGATAGTGAAGTATTGGGCAAAGAATACGTCCCGATAATTTATAACAATTTATTTGTTGCGAGTAACGATGTTCATCAAGTTGTTAAAGGCGATACTTTGTATTCCATTTCCAAAAAATACAATCTAACAGTAGAAGAATTAAAAAAGAAAAATAACATTTCTGAAAATGCTATTTCATTAGGACAATCACTAATTGTAAAATAAATATGTTATATCAAAGAAGCAGTCAGTTATTTGCTGAAGCGGAAAAAGTAATACCTGGAGGTGTAAATTCACCAGTAAGAGCATTTAAAGGTGTTGGTGGGACACCTATTTTTGTAAAGAGTGCTAAAGGCGCTTATTTGTTTGATGAAGATGGAAATCGTTTGATTGATTATATCAATTCTTGGGGTCCAATGATTCTAGGACATGCTTTTCAACCCGTTGTAGATGCTGTTATTGAAAAGGCCAAAAAAGGAACTTCGTTTGGAATGCCAACTGAGTTGGAAACCCAAATTGCAGCATTAGCCATTTCGATGGTGCCAAATATTGATAAAATTAGATTTGTTAATTCAGGAACCGAGGCTTGCATGAGCGCCATTCGATTGGCTCGTGGTTATACTAAAAGAGACAAAATCGTCAAGTTTGCTGGTTGTTATCACGGTCATTCAGATTCGTTTTTGATACAAGCAGGAAGCGGTTTGAGTACTTTTGGTGTGCCAAATAGTCCAGGTGTTACAGAAGGGACGGCTAAAGATACTTTGTTGGCCAACTATAATGATATTGAAAACGTAAAAGCAGTTTTTGAAGCCAACAAGAATGAAATTGCAGCAATAATTATTGAGCCAGTTGCAGGGAACATGGGTTGCATTCCTCCTAAAGACGGTTTTTTAAATGATTTGAGACAGCTTTGTAACGAGAACAACACATTACTCATTTTTGACGAAGTTATGACAGGATTTCGCTTAGCAAAAGGAGGAGTGCAAGAATTGTCGAATGTTAAAGCGGATATCGTTTGTTTTGGAAAAGTAATTGGCGGCGGATTGCCAGTGGGTGCTTTTGCAGGTAGAAACGAAATTATGAATTATTTGGCCCCAATTGGACCAGTGTATCAAGCGGGAACCTTGTCGGGAAACCCTTTGGCAATGGCTGCAGGCTTAGCCATGTTAGAGGCCTTAAATGCAGACCAAGCAATATTTCAAAGGTTAGAAGAAAAAACCGCCTATTTGGAAAGAGGAATTCAAAAAGTGTTATTAGACAATGATATCATTTTTACAATCAATAGAGTGGGTTCGATGATTTCTGTGCATTTTAACGATAAACCAGTAGTGGATTTTCAAACGGCAAAAAATGGCGATAACGAAACTTTTAAAAAATTCTTTCACGGATTATTAAATGAAGGAATTTACATTGCCCCATCGGCCTATGAGACTTGGTTTATAACCGATGCATTAACTTATGAAGATTTAGATTTTACTATAAATGCTGTCAATAAAGTGGCAAAGGAATTGTAAAAAAAAAGTCTCCGCAATGTTGTGGAGACTTTTTTTTTAGATTTAAAAAATTAATTAATTAATTTTTTAAACAATTCTGGATTTTTTTCTAATATTTCAATTTGATTGGCATCCAATGTAGCTCTAATTTTAGCATCTATTGATTTGCTAACTTCTTTTCTTCTATCTTGAGAAAGTGATTTGTCTTGAAGCATTTTATGTTTCGTTTCAAATAATCTAAAAAAGTCGGCAACTTGTGTGTCGCTCAATTTCAAATATTCAGCCATTTCACTAGCGTCTTTTTTAGCTGCAGATTGTGGATCTGTATTAGTTTCGCTTGTAGCGCTTAAAGTTGATGTTTTCTTATCTTGTGCATTAGCATTTATAGTGAATGCCAACATTAAAGTTACAACTGCAATTATTTTTCTCATTTTTTATTGTTTTAGTTTAATAGTAAAAACAAAACTAATTTTTTTTTTCTTAAAAACAAAATTTATTTAATAATTAGTTTTATCATTTGCTATCTTCTTTTTTTAGAATGCATTTTTTTTGCTATGTCTTTTTTATTTTCGCTTTTCTCGGCTTGAATTTTTTGCCATTTTTCATATTGTTCAGCATTTAGAATTTTCTTCATTTCAGCTTTCATTGCTATTTTTTCATCAAGCATTTGGCTTTTATTTTGAAACATTTCCTCTGGAGTTGGTTTTACGTCTTTGGCTCTTTTTGTTTCAAACTCAGCTCTTTTGGCATCTCTTTTTTTAACTTGTTCAACTACAATTTTTTTAATGTCTGCCGTTTGCTTATCATTTAAGTCTAAATCCAACTTCAATTTTTTTATTTGAAGTTCTACTTTTTGTTCTGGAGTTAATCTTTCTCTTTTTTCTCCTCTTTCTTGTGCAAATGTTGTCATGCCGACAACTAATAATACAGCTACAATTACTTTTTTCATTTTTAATTATTTTATGTTATTTAGAGGTTTGACCAAGTCTAGTTTAAAAGGTTTAATTAGTAACAAAAGTTTATAAAAAAAGGAACTCCTTTTTTGAGTTCCTTTTTTGTGCTATTAATTACTGAAAAATTATTTTCCAAGATATTCTACAATTTTATTATCGCCATCCACAACTACTTTCATCAAGCCGTGTTTGCTAATGCCTTTGCTTGCCGCATCCCATTTTTTGCCACTTAAAGCCGCTTTTTCTTTTAAATCGCTAATTGAAATTCCCTCGTTAGTTTTTAAAATTTCGATGATGTGTTTTTCGTCTTCCGTTAATTCCACTTGTTTTTTCTCGGGGCGCATTTGCGGAAAGAACAACACTTCTTGAATGGAAGCATTGTTGGTTAAAAACATAATTAATCTGTCCATTCCTATCCCTAAACCGGATGTTGGCGGCATTCCATATTCTAATGCTCTCAAAAAATCATTGTCTATGAATTGTGTTGCTTCATCATCACCACGTTCTGCTAATTTTAATTGCGCTTCAAAACGTTCTCGCTGGTCAATTGGGTCGTTTAATTCGGAATAGGCATTGGCCACTTCTTTTCCACAAATCATTAATTCAAAACGCTCTGTCAATTCGGGATTGTCTCGGTGCTCTTTGCATAATGGTGACATTTCTTTAGGATAGTCAGTGATAAATGTTGGTTGAATATAATTTCCTTCACATTTAGCCCCAAAAATTTCATCAATTAATTTTCCTTTCCCCATTGTTTCATCCACTTCGATTCCCATTGCTTTTGCCGCTTCGAAAAGTTCTGTTTCAGATTTTCCAGAAATATCAAAATTTGTAAAATGTTTTATCGAATCGGTCATTGTAACTCTGGCATAAGGCGCTTTGAAATTTACTTTGTGTTCGCCAAATGTAGATTTTGTTGTCCCGTTTACTTGATTGGCGCAATATTCCAAAAGATTTTCGGTAAATTCCATCATCCAGTTGTAGTCTTTATAAGCCACATAAATTTCCATTGCGGTAAATTCTGGATTGTGAGTTCTGTCCATTCCTTCATTGCGGAAGTTTTTAGAAAACTCATATACCCCATCAAAACCTCCTACGATTAGTCTTTTCAAATACAATTCATTGGCAATTCTCAAATATAGAGGAATATCCAAAGCATTGTGGTGCGTAATAAACGGGCGAGCCGCTGCTCCACCAGCAATTGATTGTAAAACAGGAGTTTCAACTTCCATGTATCCAGCCGCGTTGAAGAACGTTCTCATTGCGGTGAATAATTTTG
>JBILYQ010000189.1:0-4726 GCA_044377655.1 Flavobacterium sp. | reverse complement strand
ATTCTCGAATATTATCCTTGCGGACGAAATCAACAGAACGCCACCAAAGACACAAGCCGCTTTACTGGAAGCCATGCAGGAACGCTCTGTGACGATTGCGGGTCAAAACTATAAATTAGATTTGCCTTATTTTGTTTTAGCGACACAAAACCCCATAGAGCAGGAAGGAACCTATCCGTTGCCAGAAGCGCAATTGGACCGTTTTATGTTTGCTATAAAATTAGATTACCCTTCATTTGCAGAGGAAGTTATGGTTGTAAAAAGTACCACTTCTGATATCAAACAAACTATAAATCCTTTATTCACGGCTCAAGAAATCATCGATTTTCAACATTTGGTGCGTAGAATTCCTGTAGCAGACAATGTGATAGAATATGCAGTTACCTTAGTTAGCAAAACCCGTCCGGACAATCCTTTGTCCAACGAGTTTGTCAAAAATTATTTAGATTGGGGTGCAGGTCCAAGAGCTTCTCAGAATTTGATTTTGGCCGCTAAAGCCAATGCTGCTTTCAGCGGAAAATATTCACCCGATATTGAAGATGTAAAGGCTGTGGCAACAGGTATTCTTCGCCACAGAATCATCAAGAATTATAAGGCCGACGCCGAAGGAATTACCGAGGAGATGATTATTGATAAACTGATGTAATGTTTTGGCTTTTTTTTTCGTTAGACACTAAAAGTACACCAATGAAAAAATACCTACTCTTACTTCCTGAGGGAATTATTTTGGCATTAGCTGGTTACTGGTTTTTTGATAATTATGTTGTTTCTAACCACATAAATTATATCGCCCTAACCGTTTCCATAGTTGTGGTTTCCCAAATCATAATCAAAAACAAATTTCTTGGAATGATTATCGCTTCAGCAATTTCCTTATTTTCATGGTATATGATTTTGGCTGTTTTTTCAGAATTCAAAGAGTTTGAAACCGTGACTTTTGAAGCCCTACAACTATTGCTATTTGGTTTGCTGCTTTGTTTTTTAGGATTGATTTCCTCAGGCTTGCTCTTCTTTAAATATGCTATCACTCAAAAGCGGTTGCTGTAATTCATTTTTATCAAAAGGTCCTGTCCGTAAGAGTGCTTTTTCACTTCCAATGCCTACATAAATTATTTTCTGATAGTTTAACAAAAAGTATATCTTTGATTTCACTATTTTGGAGAAGTATAAAGTAACGATGTTTGGACTAAAAATTTCATTGGCTAATAGAATACCTGGATTAGATTTAGCAAGAGCAATCGCGATAAGTTTGGTTGTTTTTGCGCATACCTTATGGATTAGCAACAATTATCCACCCACAATCAGTTGGTTGATGCAGCTTTCAGGTACAATTGGTGTTGAGGTATTCTTTGTTATCAGTGGTTTTTTAATCGGCAAAATCATCTTTAAGTTAATTTCGAAAGAGGATTTTGGCAGGAAAGATATCCAAGGGTTTTGGGTGAGAAGATGGTTTCGTACGTTGCCTAATTATTATTTCATCTTGTTGGTCAATTTGTTGTTATGGTATTTTATTTATAATGAAATTCCAGAAAAGATAGGTTTGTATTTTTTCTATTTGCAAAACCTTACCACTACTTCCCCCGCTTTTTTTAGAATATCATGGAGCCTTGCTGTGGAGCAATTTTGCTATATTATTGGACCGTTGACTTTGTTTTTTTTAATTCGCATTTTTCCAAAAAGCAATAGGAAACATTTGTTCTTACTCATGAGTTTGATGATTATCTTAATTTTTATTTTTATTAGAATTTGGTTTAACACAACCCATGTCATTCACTCGATATACGAATGGAACGAAGGATTGCGAAAGGTAACGGTGTATCGTTTGGATGCAATATATTATGGTTTTGTTGCCTATTATATTTTTAACGCAAGCCAAAGCTCAAGAAATGCCAACACATTGTTTTTTTTAATTGGAATTACGGGTGTTTTTATCCTCCATTTTTATCTTTTTTATTTGGGAATTGCCGTAGAGAAGTATCCTTTATTTTTCAATGTCTTTTATCTGCCTTTGAACTCCATTGCTATTTGTTGTCTTTTGCCTTATTTGATTCATCTTAAGATTTCGTCCTCATTTTTTCTTAAATGCATTACGCTAATTAGTGTGCTATCGTATAGTATTTATTTACTCCATTACACGATAATTCTTCATGGGATGAAAACAATTGTGCATTCAGATTCCTTCGTTGGGGTTCAATTATTGTGCTACACAGTAGTATATTGGCTGTTTGTTTTGTTATTTTCCTACTTACAATACCGTTTTTTTGAAAAACCGATAACCGATTTAAGGGATAAAAATTAATAATTTGCATTTTTTTGCCCTTTAAATCCTTTTTTGATAAAAATAATGTATCAAAATTGTTCTTTTCGCAAATTATTATAATCAATAAACATAATTGATTAAAAACTTTTTAGTGGTTCAACGTTTTCGTAAATTTGCACCACAAACTTATTAATCAGATTTACTATGGCATTTGATATCGAAATGATTAAAAAAGTGTATGATACTATGGCCAGCAGAGTGGATAAAGCTCGCGAATTGGTTGGTCGTCCATTAACACTTTCAGAAAAGATTTTATACACCCATTTATGGGAAGGAATGCCTTCTAAGGCTTTTACAAGAGGTACCGACTATGTTGATTTTGCCCCAGATAGAGTTGCTTGTCAAGATGCGACAGCTCAAATGGCTTTACTGCAATTTATGCATGCTGGAAAAAGCAAAGTGGCTGTGCCAACAACAGTGCATTGCGACCATTTAATTCAAGCAAAAGTAGATGCCGTAACCGATTTAGCGAGAGCAAAATCACAAAGTAGCGAAGTTTTTGATTTCCTATCTTCTGTTTCCAATAAATATGGAATTGGATTTTGGAAACCAGGAGCTGGAATCATCCACCAAGTAGTTTTAGAAAATTATGCTTTCCCCGGTGGAATGATGATTGGAACAGATTCGCACACGGTGAATGCTGGAGGATTGGGAATGTTGGCTATTGGTGTTGGTGGTGCAGATGCTGTTGATGTTATGTCGGGAATGGCTTGGGAATTGAAATTTCCAAAACTTATCGGCGTTAAATTGACCGGAAAACTTTCAGGATGGACGGCGCCAAAAGACGTGATCTTAAAGGTAGCTGGAATTCTAACTGTAAAAGGTGGAACAGGTGCTATTGTAGAGTATTTTGGTGAAGGAGCCACTTCTATGTCTTGCACAGGAAAAGGAACTATTTGTAATATGGGCGCCGAAATTGGTGCTACAACTTCTACTTTTGGATACGATGCCTCCATGGGACGTTATTTGCGTTCTACCAATCGAGCTGATGTTGCAGATGCCGCTGATACAATTGCACCTTACTTAACAGGTGATGTTGAAGTGTATGCCAATCCAGAATTGTATTTTGATCAAGTTATTGAAATCAACTTAGACGAATTAGAACCCCATTTAAACGGACCTTACACGCCAGATTTAGCAACTCCAATTTCTAAAATGAAAGAGGAAGCAATCAAGAATAATTGGCCTTTGAATATTCAAGTGGGATTAATCGGTTCTTGCACCAACTCTTCCTATGAAGATATTGCACGTTCTGCTTCGATTGCAAAACAAGTAACGGACAAAAAGCTAAAAATAAAATCGCAATTCACCATTACTCCGGGTTCGGAAGTGGTGCGTTACACCATAGAACGTGACGGATTTATCGACACTTTCGATAAAATCGGAGCAACGGTATTTGCTAATGCCTGTGGACCCTGTATCGGAATGTGGGACAGAGAAGGAGCAGAGAAGGAAGAGCGCAACACCATTGTGCATTCTTTCAATCGTAACTTCTCAAAACGTGCAGATGGAAATCCAAATACTTTGGCATTCGTAGGTTCGCCAGAATTAGTGACCGCTTTGGCTATTGCTGGAGATTTAGGTTTCAATCCTTTGACGGATACATTAATCAACGAAGATGGAGAAGAAGTAATGTTGGACGAACCGACAGGAAATGAATTACCTCCAAAAGGGTTTGATGCTGAAGATCCAGGTTTTCAAGCGCCAGCTGAAGATGGTTCTGGGGTTCAAATATTGGTTAGCCCAACCTCTGAAAGACTACAATTGTTGGAGCCTTTCTCTCCATGGGACGGAAAAAATATTATAGGCGCTAAATTGTTGATTAAAGCTTTCGGAAAATGTACCACAGATCATATTTCTATGGCTGGACCATGGTTGCGTTTCCGTGGGCATCTCGATGCGATTTCCAATAATATGTTGATTGGTGCTATCAATGCTTTCAATCAAAAACCGAACACTGTAAAAAATCAACTAACGGGAGAATATGGAGCCGTTCCTGCTGTGGCACGCGCTTATAAGGCGGCTGGAATACCGTCGGTTGTGGTTGGGGATCATAATTATGGTGAAGGTTCTTCACGCGAACACGCTGCTATGGAACCTCGTTTTCTTGGTGTAAAAGCTGTTTTGGTGAAATCATTTGCTCGTATCCACGAAACCAATTTGAAAAAACAAGGAATGTTGGGTCTTACTTTTGCCAACGAAGCCGATTATGATAAAATACAAGAAAATGACACTATTAATTTTGTAGATTTAGTGGATTTTGCACCAGAAAAACCATTGACGTTGGAATTCGTTCATGCCGATGGTTCGAAAGATATTATCCTTGCCAACCATACCTACAACGAAGGTCAGATAGGCTGGTTTGTGGCTGGTTCCGCGTTGAATTTAATTGCCGCTGCTGGAAAA
>JBILYQ010000188.1:0-4737 GCA_044377655.1 Flavobacterium sp. | reverse complement strand
CATTGAACTTAGTCCAAAAAACAAAGCTATTAACAGACCATATTGAAAAAATTTCTTCATGTTTAAAATGTAATAAAAGAATGTATCTTATTTTTCAACTACCTGAAATTTTAAATATTCCACAGCCAAATCTCCCAAAATAAAAGTTGCCATCGTTTTATTTTTGTTATTTACAGCATTTACAAATTTTTCATCCTCAACTACATAATACTTAAATCCTTTCACATATTCGGAGGGAATTTTTAGTTTGTTGATGAAAAAATTTGTTTCAAATAAATCTTCAAGTTTTTTTAAAACAATCTCTTTTCTCTCTATAATAAGTTCTTTTTTAAGCATCGCTGTTCTTCCACTAACTGAATTTAGTAATCCATCTACACTCATTCCGCCAAGTGGAATTAATAAGGGGCTATACCAATGGAGTTCTCCAGCGGTTCTTAATTTTCGTTCCGCTGGTGTGTATACTTTAGCAGGTTTTTGCAATATTCCTAAGGCAACCGCATTAATATTTTTGTATTGAATAATTTTAACTTCCTCCAACTGATTAATCATTGATTCTAATCTCACAAAAAAGAGCCTGTCATTAAAATCATTCTCTTTCAAAACTACTTTTTTACCCTTTATTTGAACAGCAGAAAACATTAAAGTATCACCGCTTTTTGCTTGAATTTCAAAATAACCGCCATTTTCTGTGGCTGCGAAAACTTCTGTTTTCAAATTGATAATATATATACCTTCTAAATCCATTGCACTAGACACTACTTTCCCTTTTAGATTATTGGCAACAGAAATTTGAGCCCAAATACAATTGGAAAAAACAATGATTAGAATAAAAGCCAAAAAAGATGATTTCATCGAACTGATTATGATTTGGTAAAATTATCTTGACTCGTTCCTAATTAATTACTAACGACTTGGTAAAATTATGTTAATTAATCGTCACTTTCAATCTTGAATTCATAATAAAATCTTCTACATTTGAATACTAGACTTTTTACTAATGAAAAAACTAATAATTGCAAGCACTTCAACACTTCACGACGGTGCTTATTTAGAGTATTTACTGCCAATACTGGAAGTGCATTTCAGAAATTGCAACTCTATTGTTTTTGTACCCTATGCAAGACCCGGCGGGATTACTCATACTGATTACACAGACAAAGTCCGTGTTGCTTTCGCCAAAATCAAAAAAAAAGTAAAAGGATTGCATGAATTTGCAAATCCTATCGATGCTATTGAGAAAGCCGAAGGAATTTTTACTGGTGGCGGAAATACTTTTTTATTGGTTACCCAATTGTACAAAAACAACGTAATGGAGGTTTTGGCAAAAGTGGTTGAGAATGGAACGCCCTATTTAGGTTCGAGTGCCGGAAGTAACATTGCTGGAATGACAATGCAAACCACAAATGACATGCCGATTATCTATCCGCCGAGTTTTAAAACCCTAGGATTGATTCCTTTTAACTTAAATCCACATTATTTAGATGCCGATTTACAGTCCAAACACATGGGTGAAACCAGAGAAACAAGAATAAAAGAATTTCATGAATTCAATTTTATCCCAGTTTTAGGATTACGAGAAGGAAGTTGGCTAGATGTAAAGGAAAACAAAATAATTTTGAAAGGAAACCTATCAGCTCGCCTTTTTACAAAACACCAAACTCCAATAGAATTAGAGCCCGAAACTGATTTGGCTTATTTAGGAAACTTATAAAAAGCAAAAAACCTCAAACTGACGTTTGAGGTTTGGAGCGAAAGACGAGGCTCGAACTCGCGACAACCAGCTTGGAAGGCTGGAGCTCTACCAACTGAGCTACTTTCGCATTGTGAGTGCAAATATAAAGAATAAGTTTGCTTTGATACAAGTTTTTTTTTAAAAATTTTCTAATCAATCTATTCAAAAGAAACATCTCACTTAATGCTTTTATTATGAAAAAGTTATATTTTTAATTTGTCAAATAAAATTCAAAACTTTATGCCATTCATCAAAGAAATTACATCAACAGAGACTTTTTTAGTCAGACATCCTGTTCTGAGAGCTGGAAAATCTGTTGAAAGCTGCCAATTTGAAGGCGACGATTTACTTTCTACGAAACATTTTGGGTTTTTTATAGAAGAGGATTTAATAGGTGTTATTTCAATCTTCAAAAATAATCACCCTTTTTTTAAAAACAATCCTGCATTCCAAATTAGAGGCATGGCAGTTTTAAATAATTTTCAAAAAAAAGGACTCGGTAAAAAACTAGTAAGCTACTGCGAAAACTATGTTAAGGAACAAAATAGCACCTTAATTTGGTTTAATGCACGAGAAAACGCCGTTGGTTTTTACAAAAAACTAGGTTATGAAACTATAGGAAAAGCCCTTGAAATTAAAGACATTGGAGTACATTATGTAATGTTCAAAAAATTAAGAAATTATTTTTGAATTCGCTTGATAATTATTTGTTGGATGGTAGATAAACAAACAAGATTTATTCTTTATAGCGCTAATGATTTTTTGGTTCATTTCAACAGGAAGTGCCGGACAACCTTGACTTCTTCCTAATCTTTTGTTACCTTTAATAAAGGACTCAGAAACATATTCTGCTCCGTGGATAACCACAGCCCTTTCACGTGCTTTGTCATTAATTCCTTTTTCCAATCCGTCTAGTTTTAAAGACATTCCGTGTTTGCCATTATAAACTTCACCGGTTGCATAAAACCCTAAACTACTTTTATATGACTCAGGTTGATTGGAAAAATTCTTCGCAAATTCTTCGCCTGTATTTCTTCCGTGAGCAACAAGTGAATGAAAAATTATCGTGTTTGTTGTTAAATCGATAACCCAAAGTCTTTTGGTATTTGAAGACAAAGTAAAATCAACTAATGTTAAAATATCTTTATTAATCAAACCTTTTGCTTTTAACTGATAAAAACCAGTAAGCGCTTTAGAAAAACTCTCTAATTGAGGTAATGCAAAGTGATTCGCGTTTAAAGAATGGTATACATTTTCAGCTTTTACAGCAATTGATGGCGCTGTATTGTATGCTACTAGTTTTGGCTCAACTGGTTTAATGTCGTTTTGTAAAAAAGGAAAAAATACCAATATAAAAATAGGGAAAAATTTATAAATCATTGAAATTGTAGGGTTTAAAAGTTAGACTTGGGATTACAAATATAAAGCAGTTAAATTAAATTCAATATTTAAATCTCTGAAAATTTAGTTAATTAACATAATTTAAAGACTTTAAACATAATTAAAGAAAGTTTATATTACATAAAGAGTAGTAAATTTGAATTTTATATCTATTTTTGTTTGCCAAAAATCATTAGATGACCAAGATTACATTCTACTATATATTTGCTTTAATGCTATTTTGTTCACTTAGTTATGGACAAAAAAAAACTTTACAAACAAAATTCACCACAGAAAAAATTTCAATTGACGGAAGAATAGACGAAGAGGCATGGAAGGAAGCGCAAATTGCCACCGACTTTGTTATGATTGCTCCTGATAATGGGAAGCCGATTCCGTCGGAAAAAAGAACAGAAGTCAAGGTGATTTACAGTAACGAGGCTATCTATGTAGGCGCATTTTTATATGACAATGATCCGTCAAAAATATTAAAGGAACTCGAAATAAGGGACGAAACTGGAACGGCAGACCAATTTGGGGTAATGATTAACGGATTTAATGACGGCCAACAAGAATTTAGATTTTTCATAACCGCTTCGGGTGTGCAACAAGATTGCGTCTACACTAGTACTAATGACCAAGATTTTTCTTGGGATGCCATTTGGGATAGTGAGGTCAGAATCACCGATGAAGGATGGATTGTTGAAATGAAAATTCCTTATGCTGCGCTTCGTTTCTCTTCTGAAAAAAAGCAAACTTGGGGTATTAATTTTTACAGGGATATTCGTCGAGATCGTCAAATGTACACTTGGAGTTTACTTGACGCTAAAATTCAAAATGAAGCCACTCAGGCAGGTATTTTGGAAGGTATTGAAAACATTGAAACTCCTACCCGATTGTTTTTAATTCCCTATTCTTCCTTCTATTTGAATGCCAATAAAGTTCAAAAAACATATGGAGAAATAAAAGGAGGATTGGACATTAAATATGGTATCAACGATGCTTTTACTTTAGATGCTATTTTGATACCCGATTTTGGTCAAACCAAATTTGACAATGTGGAGTTGAATCTAAGCGCTTTTGAACAACAATTTAGCGAAAACCGTCCTTTCTTTACAGAAGGAACAGATTTATTCAACAAAGGCGGATTGTTTTATTCTCGAAGAATTGGAGGAAGCCCTTCAACTTATCCCGAAGTTGCAGAAAACGAAGTAGTGGAAGATTATCCCGCTAATGTAAAACTAATCAATGCCCTTAAAATTTCTGGAAGAACCAAAGACGGATTGGGAATTGGCTTTCTAAATGCAGTCACAGAAAAAACAAGTGCGATAGTCAGAAATACTGATAACGAAGAAAAAAGACTAGAAGTTGTTGAACCATTAGCCAATTATAATGTTTTAGTATTGGACCAACGATTTAGAAAAAATTCATCAATATCATTAGTAAACACAAACGTTACTAGAAATGGCGAATTCAGAGATGCCAATGTCACAGCTGTCGTTTTTGATTTGAATACTAAGAAAAACACTTATAGCGTTTCTGGAGATTACAAATACAGCTATGTCAACGAATACGGCAATTTCGACAATAAAAAAGGATACAACTCCTTTTTAGATTTTAATAAA
>JBILYQ010000187.1:0-4740 GCA_044377655.1 Flavobacterium sp. | reverse complement strand
CAATAAAAGTTAACTGTCAGCAGCAAGCAGTGACAGGAAACTAAGCGATTAGCCAGTTTTTTAAAATGGTTTTTCCGTGTGGCGTGAGCACGCTTTCGGGATGGAATTGAACGCCTTTTACATCTAGTGTCTTATGTCGCAAAGACATGATTTGTCCGTTTTCATCGATAGAAGTTATCTCCAAAGCATCTGGAAAATCGTTTGGATTGATCACCCAAGAATGGTATCTTCCTACTTCGATCTCCTCGGGAAGTGTGTCAAAAAGAGGTTCGTCTGCTACAGTGATTTTTACTTTGGTTGCCACGCCATGAAACACTTTTTCAAGATTGACAAGGCTACCACCGAAGACTTCACCAATGGCTTGTTGTCCTAAACAGATGCCTAAAATGCTTTTGGTTGCAGCATATTTTTCGATGACCTGTTTTAATAATCCTGCTTCGTTTGGAATTCCTGGTCCTGGCGAAAGAAGGATTTTATCGAATTTCTCCAACTCTTCCAACTCAAATTCATCGTTGCGATAAACAGTGACTACGCTATCCAAGTCTTCCAAATAGTGAACCAAGTTATAGGTAAAGCTGTCGTAATTATCAATGACTACTATCTTTTTCATGTTTTTTTGTTATAAGGTTGTTGCTACTTCCAAGGCCTTGTTTAAGGCACCTAATTTATTATAAACTTCTTGCATTTCGTTTTCTTCGGACGAATTTTCTACAATTCCAGCACCCGCTTGGTAATGCAACTGATGGTTTTTGGATAAAAATGTCCTAATTATGATGGCGTGATTGAAGTTGCCTTCAAAATCCATGAAACCAATGGCACCGCCATAAAAAGCTCTGTTTCTGTTTTCTATGTTTTCTATCAATTGCATGGCTTTGTGTTTTGGCGCACCACTTAAGGTTCCTGCTGGAAAGGTGTTGGCTACCAATGTCATGGAATTTCCTTTGAGCTTTCCTGTAACTTTGGAAACCAAATGGATGACATGGGAAAAGAATTGTACTTCTTTGTATTTTTCCACTTTCACCTTGCTGCAATTTCGGCTCAAATCATTGCGAGCCAAATCAACTAGCATTACGTGTTCGCTGTTTTCTTTGCTATCTTCCGAAAGTTTCTTGGCTAAAAGAGCGTCTTCTTCATCATTTCCTGTTCGTTTGAACGTTCCGGCTATGGGATGAATTTCGGCGATAGAGTCTTTTATAATCAATTGCGCTTCAGGCGAAGAGCCAAAGATTTTGAAGTCGCCATAATCAAAAAAGAACAAATACGGCGATGGATTAATGTTTCGTAAAGCTCTATAAACGTTGAATTCATCGCCTTTGAAGGTTTGCGAAAAGCGTCTGGACAACACCAATTGAAACACATCGCCGCGGTGGCAGTGCTTTTTAGCCAAAGCCACATTAGTTTTAAATTCGGTATCTGTCAAGTTGGAAATGGGGTTGCCTTCTTTACTAAATGGGTAACTCGCAAAGTTCTTGGTTTGTAACAGTTGTTCTATTTCCTTTGTATTGTCTATAGTGTCAATGCTGTGACAAAAGATATAAGCTTCGTTTTTGAAGTGATTGATGGCAATTATATTTTGATAAACGGCATAAAATACTTCGGGAATATCCAAATCATTTTCCTTCTTAGCAATAGAAATCGTCTCGAAATACTGCACGGCATCATATCCCATGTATCCAAAAAGTCCGTTATGGATGAATTTGAAATTCGTTTTTTCGGGGTTGAATTGAGCACCAAATTCCTGAATGATTGCTGTAATGTTAGTTTGTTTTGTAATGGCAATTTCTTCAAAAGTTCCGTCGGGATAAGCTTTTGAAAGTATCCCGTTTTGTACTTTTATGCTAGCAATTGGATTGCAACAGATATAGGAAAAACTGTTGTCGGCGGTATGGTAATCGCTACTTTCGAGTAACAAACTGTTGGGGAATTTATCCCGTATCTTCAAGTAAATACTCACTGGTGTGATAGTATCAGCTAGGATTTGCTTGAAATGGGTATGTAATGTATACGTGTTCATTGTTTTGATTTTTTGGAATAAAAAAAGGGCTTGTCGTGATTGACAAGCCCTTTTTGGATATTTAGATTTAAAATATACCTATAGTAGACTACTTCACGACGTTTGACGTAAATTGTTCCACCACCAAGTATTGTTTAAAATATTGTTCATTTTTCTTTTATTGAATTACAAAAGTAGGCATCTCTTTTTAATATCAGGCATAAAAAGAAAAAAACCTCGAAAATTTCTTTTCGAGGACTTTTTCAAAGCAATTATTCCTTTTTTATTAGTACTGTAGGTTAACAGTCAATTCGAATTCATCATAAATTACGTTTTCACCAAGGTTCTCAAAGAAGTTTTTAGACTTGAATTTGATACCATATTTTGTTCTGTCTACGTTGAATGCCGTAGTTGCAACAGTATCTTTTACTGTAATATCAAAAGTCACAGGGTTTGTAATTCCTTTGATAGTCAAGTCGGCAGTAACAGTATATACACTATTTCCTTTGTCTGCAATTTTTTTGAATACTAATGTGGCTGTCGCAAAGTTATCAGTACCAAAAAAATCATCCGCTTTTAAATGACCTTCTAGTTTTTCTTTTCCTTGACCAGCTTTCAAATCTGTAACGGTAACGGATGCCATGTTCACAGTAAAGTTTCCTCCAGTAAGTTTTTTTCCTTTAAAAATTAAGTTACCTTCTTGAAAGTCAATAGTTCCTGAGTGTTGTCCAGTTACTTTTTTACCAACCCAACTGATTTGGCTTTTTTCAACGTTTACTTTTTTGTTTTGTGCAGTAGCAACTGTTGTTCCGAACGTAATAAATAAGGCAAGTGCAATAGTTTTTAAATTTTTCATTTTTTAATTGTTTAAGGGTTATTGATTATAAATTGATAAATAATTCTTCGTTTGATTTGCGCACCTTGGCATAATGTTGCGTTTCATCCTCAGTATGACGGTAACCTACCGTTGCTACTAAAGAAGCGTTCAATCCAAGTTGGTTTAATCCTAATATTTCATTGAATTTTTCTGGTTCAAAACCTTCAATTGGCGTAACATCAATTTTCAATTCTGCGGCAGCGTTCAACAAATTGCCCAAGGCTAGATAAGTCTGTTTAGCGGTCCAATTGTTTTTTGCTTCCAAGGACAACGAAGCAATTTTAGATTTCATAAAATTGGAATATCCTTGAACAGCTTCCATTGAAATCCCTCTTTTTGTTGTCATATCTTTAAAATAAGCATCAATTTCTTTATCGCCAACATTGGTGATATTAGCAAAAACAATCAAATTTGAAGCATCCACAATTTGAGATTGACCCCAAGCTACTGGTTGTAACTGTGCTCTTAACTCAGGATTGTCCACAAGTAATACCTTGTAAGGTTGCAAACCATAAGAAGAGGCACTCAATCGAATGGCTTCTTTCAAGGTTGCTAAATCTTCTGCAGATACTTTCTTCGAAGTATCAAATTTTTTGGTTGCATAACGCCAGTTGGCATCGGTTATAAAATTACTCATAGCTTTTTTTTATTTGTTTCTTTTCTGTATTTTTCTAATAAAAAGTTCAATTTTTCTAATTCTTCTGTGGTCAGATTGTTGGCAAATTGTTGTTCGTGGGCAATTACTTTTGGGTCTAGTTCTGTTAATATATCCATCCCTTTATCTGTAATAAGTACTTCAATTTTTCGCCTGTTCTCTGGGCAAACATCTCTGGTCACCAATTCCTTCAGCAGGAGTTTGTCTATCAATCTTGTGGTATTGCTGTTCTTTGCAATCATGCGTTCCTGAATGACACACATATTCGTTGGTACTCCTTTTTGTCCTCTAAGAATTCGCAATACATTGTACTGCTCGCTAGATAGATCGTAAGGTTTCAAAACCTCGTTAAATTTGTCGCTAATTACGTTTTGAGTGAACATAACATTAAGGATGACTTTTTTGGCATCATCTAGCGTTACGGTTGATTTAATAATATCTTCAATTCTCATAATTGTAACTGTGATTGTTGTAGGTACAAATGTAACACGTTATTTCATTTGTATATACAACTGTTTGTTATTTTTTTGTTAATTATTTTATTCTCTATATAATTAAATAGTTTTTTTTTGTGTCAAAAAGAGTAATTTTGGAAAAAAATAAAGACTATGGATTTATCACAAAACGAATGGACTTCGCAATTGGCAGCCGATGAAAACGCTGTAATACTAGACGTTAGAACAGAAGAAGAATGTTTAGACGGAATAATTCCTGGTGCCATCAACATTGATATTTATAAAGGACAAGGCTTCATCTACAAACTAGATGAATTGGATAAAATGAAAAATTATTATGTCTATTGCAAAGTAGGCGGACGAAGCGGGCAGGCGTGCAGCATCATGAACGAGCTCGGTTTTGAGCACACCTACAATTTGTTGGGAGGTTTCATGAACTGGGAAGGCGAGACCACATTATAAAAAAACACCAAAAAGGACTTGTTGTAAAGGTTCCCTCTTATTTTTCGCTTTTACCAGAATCGTCTCATGGTTTTCGAGTGTTTAAGTAGCGCACTAATAGCAAATCTGATAAAGATGAGAAATTAAATTCTAAATATTTTTATCAAAACATAATACCTTGAGGAATAATACATTAATCTGCTAATGCTCATTAACTGTTTTCCAATATATTTCGTAAAAATCCACCTTTCCATTTTTATGATGTTTTATTAAATCAGCAAAATAATTTGTCAATTTTTCTTTTTCATTCAAATCATTT
>JBILYQ010000186.1:0-4763 GCA_044377655.1 Flavobacterium sp. | reverse complement strand
ACCTTTTTCGGTGGAAAAAACATCCCTCAAGCCGCTGCCTAAAACTGCCTTCAAAGCTAGAGAATACAACATCAGACGCCTTTAAAAACCCAAAACAAGTTAGAAAGCCGTACTTTTATCCTAATATAATCCAAAACGTGCCGTTCCATGTCCAAAAACAGCCTCCGCGAGGAAACCAACTGCCTCAACTGTGGCTATTGTATTAAAAAATGCTATTGCCTGAACCTCCTAAGCGAAAGGCAACACGACGCACTATTAGAGCAACACCGTATAGAGTCTTTGGCTATAACCGAAAAGAAGAAACAACTAGAGTAATTGAAGAGTGTTGCTACGTTAAGCATAGCATTGAAACAAACAATTTTTGATTCACTCCATTTCAAATGGTATATTTGGCACTGCAATCAATCAAAACACCCTATCATGAAACTACGTTTATTGTTGGTCCTGCTAGCCGCTGTACAACTAGCCACTTCCCAAACAAAGGCAAAAACAACCACCAAAACTATCAACAAGAACGGCTACACCATTAGCTATCCTTCGTATTTGAGAGCCGATGAAACGACAATGAACGGCAGCGATTTCTTTTTGTTTACCGAAAAAACTGATCCGCAAGACAACTTTGTGGAAAACATTAATTTGGTAGTTCAAAATTTGGCTACCCTTAATATCGATTTGGATAAGTTTGTGGATATCACCACAGGACAAATCAGCACTCGTGGAAAACTTCTCGAAAGCAAGCGCCATGTTAGGAATGGAACGCCCTATCATGTGTTGGTTTATGAAGGTAATTTTGACGGATTGCCACTCAAATTCTTGCAATATGACTTTGTGAAAAACGACAAAGCCTACATCCTTACCTATTCTGCCAAAAAAGACGCCTTTGATATCTATTTTGTGGAGCTAGCCAAGGTAATGAACAGTTTCAATTTGAAGTAAAAACACCCACTATACCTTCCATTACTTTTTCCAAAAAAACAACGGCTGCCAACTTGGTAGCGGGTATATTTTTGTTAAAAAAAAATCGCTGCCGTTCATTGTCGTTTTGTTCTTGCGAATTGACAAGAGCTAGCGGTGTTTTTTGGCTTTGCGCCAAGCCTAAAAGTAAGTATGTTCAGGGGAAGATCTAGAGAAATACCCATGAGAATTGGCTACTTGATAGCGCTTGTGACGAGCAGCATTGGAAACTGTACTTGAAAGAACGGCTGGAGCCTCTTTTTGGATACATCAAAAGAAAAAGTAGAAAAGCAATGGATTGCGCACTGTTTGTAACCCCACTACAACGACAAATTGAAGTAGTGCTGATAAGATTTTGGACACTGTATTAACATCACAACGGCAATGTTCCTTAAAGGTGCTACGATGTTACCTAGAAGCCTTGCAGTGAATTACTTAGCAACCCCTAAATTTAAAATAAAAATAATACACCTTGTATTGCAATTGTTGAGAATTTGTAGTAACATTGTGCGACTAATCAAAACTAAAAATAATGAAAAAAACAATTTTAATGTTGGTTGCCTTTGTTTCAATGGGCGCTTTGACAACATCATGTGGCGGAAGCGATGACAGCTCTAGTTCTAATTCTTCCAGCTCATTGGTTGGAAAATGGGAATATTACCAAACGGGATATGCCTATGATGGAGAAGTGGTGATGGAAGACTACGTTCACAATACAGGATGCAGCAAAGACTACATCGAATTTTTCGAAAACGGAGCCATCAATGAAATGACTTATGAAGACATCTTTGGTGAGTCCTGTTATGAAAGTTTCAGTGAAGGAACCTATGTAAAATCAGGAAATAACCTTTCTGTAACTTTATATGATCAAACGGGAGAAGCCACAATTCAAACTTTGAATGCTACTACTTTGAAAATAAAAGGCGCGGTAGAACAAGGATATTATGAAATCTCTATATTCAGAAGAGTTACAAACTAACAAGCTTGGGTAGCGTTTTGGCTATTCTATTTACTATACCTAACTATTCCGTTTGGGCCAAGGCACAAGCGGAATAGTCTTTATAAGGAGTATCCGCAGGAATGCTTCTTCCTGCGGATTTTTTGTGACCGATCCCCATTGAGGACATCCGCAGTTGGGATATGCACCCCATGATGGATTTAAAAATAAGGAAGGCATCGCCCTAAAACCACACACGCTGTGGTTCAGAAAAAAACATACCTAACAGCAACAACTTAATAAAAAAAAGAGGTATCTTTGATATCCCTTCAAAGGAGAGCCTTACGCTCTCCAAAATTTCCCAAAACAAAGATAATGCCACCAAAATGGCATTGTTGTCTCAGCCTTCATCGCTATCACTTTCCTGTACTTGGAGAGCGACGGCAAGAGTATCTTTAATCTTGTTTTGAAACTAAATCAATGTCATTATGAAAAAAACTATTGTTTACGCTGTCCTCTTACTGATAGGCAGTACACTGTCGGCACAAATGAAATATCCTGCAACCAAACAAGTAGCTGTTACTGACACCTATTTTGGTGTTCCCTACACAGATTCCTACCGTTGGCTGGAAGATTTAAAAAATCCCGAAGTCCTAACGTGGTTTAAGGAACAAGCCAAACTGACCAACAGGACCATTAGTAAGGTTAACGGTCGCGATGCTCTTGTGGGCGAATGGAAACAGCTTGACAAGCTACAACCTCCTATGTATTATTACCCCATCAAGGAAATGAACAGGATTTTTTACCAAAAGAGAATGCCTGGCGAAAAAGTGAGCAAGGTGTATTACCGAGAAGGCATGGAAGGCGAGGAACAATTGCTGTTCGATCCTTTGACTTTTGTGGATGGAAAAACGCTGTCGGTGCAGCAAATTCTGCCAAGCCATGACGCCAAGAAACTAGCAATAGCCTACAGTGAGAGTGGCGCTGAAGTGTCCATAATACAAGTTTTGGATGTGGACAACAAGGTCTTTCTTCCTGATTACATCGATATTAGCAGCGGAATATACAGTTGGAATTTTGGCAATGATGCACTACTGTATGGCTGGATTCAATCGGCTGACAACACCGACCCCAACAGCCGATTGAACCCAAAAACGAAATTGCATGTTTTGGGTACCAACGCAAAAACCGATGTAGACTTCTTCAGTAATGCGAGCTATCCCGCCTTGAATATGGAAGCCAAAGTATATCCCTTTAGCTATTTGACTAAGGATTCTAAGGACTACCTGTTTTCGGGTCAAGGCAGTGTGGAGCGAGAAATGAATCTCTACTATGCGCCGATTGGACAATTCAACTCGGGAGCCATTCAATGGAAAATGCTTTGCAACAGCGAGGATAAGTTAGTGCGAGGTATGGATATCGACGGCAACAAGGTGTATGCCATTACCTATAAAGACGCAAAAAACTACAAATTGGTAAGTACTGATTTGAGAAATCCCAATTGGGCAGCGGCAAAAACCATTGCACCAGAGCGGGAAACGCAAACATTGGAATACTTTGTGCGCTGCAAAGACTACTTACTACTAGTGTATAGCGACGGAATCAATAATGAATTGTACAAGTACCGCTTGAAAGATGGCGTCACCACGGCGGTCAAACTGCCTTTTTCTGGCGTGGTGGACGTAAGTTGCATGGATACTAAAACCAACGAATGTCGGTTGTCCATCATTTCATGGAACAAGCCATTTACAGAGTTTTGGTACAATGCAAGCAGCGCTACTTTTAGCGAAAGCCCATTTAACAAACCCGCTGTATATCCCGAAGCCTACACTAACCTTATGATAGAAGAGCTAGAGGTACCAGGACATGATGGCGCAATGATTCCGCTTTCCATCATTTACCAAAAAGGAATGAAAAAGGATGGGTCCAACGTTTGCCTCATGGACAGTTATGGCGCCTATGGCATAAGCATGACTCCATGGTTTGACGTAAGGTTGAATTCATTGGCGGTAAAAGGCGTCATCATTGCCATTCCCCATGTTCGTGGTGGCAGCGAAAAAGGGCAAGACTGGTATAAAGCAGGCTATAAAACCACGAAACCCAACACCTGGAAGGATTTCATCAGTTGCGCCGAATACCTGATTGCAAGTGGCTATACTTCAGCCAACAGACTAGCAGGAACAGGCACCAGCGCAGGAGGCATCTTAATCAGCCGTGCCATAACAGAACGACCCGACTTGTTTGCTGCGGCAATCTGCAATGTTGGTTGTGCCAACACGATGCGTGGCGAGTTTAGTTCAAACGGTCCGGTGAACATTCCTGAGTTTGGAACCGTCACCATTGAGGAAGAATGCAAGGCCTTGTATGAAATGGATGGAATGCACCATGTGACAGAGGGCGTAAAGTATCCGGCGGTAATCAGCGTTGCGGGTTGGAACGATCCACGGGTTGTGGCTTGGCAACCGGGGAAATTTGCTGCTGCGATGCAAAATGCCACCGCGTCAAACAGGCCCGTACTCCTCAAAGTGAACTATGACAACGGGCATTTTACCGAAGATAAAGAAGTGACATTTGCCAATTTTGCCGATCAATATGCCTTTGTGCTTTGGCAATGTGGGCATCCTGATTTCCAGATGAAGCAATGAAGCACCATTCTAATCTCAAAAAAAAATCCCGATAGTAGACTGAACCCAAAAGTTTGGACAAATTTATAATTAATTTTGATAATAATGAGCTCGATATTTAATCGGGCTCATTTTGTTTAAATTAGACTTACTTCTGTCATTATTGTAATAGTTTATATACTCTTTGATTTCCTTTTTTAATTGGTCTATCGAAGTGTATTTCTTTAGATAAAACAATTCTGATTTTA
>JBILYQ010000185.1:0-4765 GCA_044377655.1 Flavobacterium sp. | reverse complement strand
CTTGTAAAAAAGGGAGTGTTGACGGTATTTTAGTTCCGGCAATGATAATATTAGGATGGTAACTTTGGTTTATTTTTGAAACATAAGTAAATGCTTCCTGCCCGCAAATTGCCAATTCTTTATTTTGCTCAGAGAAGTTTAAAAATACGGATAGCCAATTGGAAAATGCAGAAGGATAATCAATATTTGGCAGTATGATTTCCAACATTTTTAGGGCCACTTTTTCATAATAAGAATGGTTGAAATAAATGCTTAATCGAAATAAATTATTAGCCATTACAGAGTTGGAAGCAGGAATTACATTGTCTTCATTTTCAAAATGTTTGATAATCAACGGCGCATCTAAAGAGGAAGTAAAAGTAAAAAAAGAGGCGTTTTCATTATAAAAGTAATCGAAAACATAATCGGTTAGCTGTTTTGAGTTAAATAACCATTTCTCGTCTAAGGTAGCTTCGTATAACGAGATGAAAGCGTCAATAACCAATGCATAATCTTCGAGATAACCGTTTATATTTGCTTTGCCATTTTTGTAATTGTGAAGTAAATTACCTTCTGGTGTCCATAAATTTTTGAGAATATAATCGGCATTTTGTAATGCAATTTTGAGATAGGTTTCGTTGTTCAGCGCTTTGTATGCATCCACAAAACCTTTTAACATTAGCCCATTCCAAGAGGTTATGCATTTGTCATCCAATCTTGGCTTGCTTCTTTTTTCTCTTTCATGATACAGTAATTTTTCCCAATCTTTCTTTTTATTTTCGAGTTCTGATAGGGAAATCGTATGTTGTTTTGCAATTTTTTCTAAAGAATTGTTTTGAATCAAAACATAGTTTTCATGTTCCCAAAGTCCGAATTCGTTGATGTTGTAAATAGAACTAAAAAGTTCAAAATCTTGGCCTAGTAATGTTTGTAATTCTGATTTTTTCCATACATAAAATGCACCTTCCTCAAGCTTTTTTTCTTCGTTTAAACTGTCGGCATCCATTGCAGAATAGAAACTTCCTTCTGCTGTTAACCATTCTTTTTCAACAAAACATAAGGTTTTTTCAATGATATCTTTGTACAATTTGTTTTGGGTCAATTTATACGCATCGGCATATAAACTTACCAATTGTCCGTTGTCATAGAGCATTTTTTCAAAATGTGGAACGTGCCATTTCATATCGACAGAATAGCGAGAAAATCCGCCATCGATTGTGTCGAAAAGTCCGCCATAGGCCATTTTTGTTAACGTAAGATTTACAAATTCTAAGAGTTTTTCATTCTTGGATTGATAAGCATATCGTAATAGGAATTGGTAATTGGTTGGCATCATAAACTTTGGTGCGCGTGCCATTCCTCCAAATTCCCAATCGAAACTTTTTTGCCATTTTGTTACTAAAAGTTCTAAAGTTTCATGATTGAAATCTTCTGATGAATTATCATTTTCGATAACACTCGTGGCTTTTAATCCTTGGTGTAATTTTTCGGCATATTCAAGAATTTTTTCCGGATTAGATTGATACAATTCTTGGAGTTGCTCTAGTGAATTTATCCACTCGTCTTTTCTAAAATAGGTTCCGCCCCAAATCGGTCTTCCATCAGGAAGTGTTACTACGTTCATTGGCCAACCGCCTCGACCAGTCATTATTTGGACGGCTTTCATGTATACGGCGTCCACATCTGGCCGTTCTTCTCTGTCTACTTTAATGTTAATAAAGTGTTGGTTCATGGTTTTGGCTACTTTTTGATTTTCAAAACTTTCGTGTTCCATAACATGGCACCAATGGCAGGCCGAATAGCCTATACTAACGATGATGAGTTTGTTTTCTTTTTTGGCTTTGGCCAATGCATTTGTATTCCAAGCTTTCCAATGTACAGGATTGTTTGCGTGTTGTAGCAAATAGGGACTCGTTTCTAGGTGGAGTTCGTTCATGGTGTTTGTTTTAGCCCAGATAGTAGTGGAAATCCTTTTTTGTTTTTTTTACAACAAAAAAGATTGCAACGGATAGCTGGAATTGGCTTCTTAAAAATAAAAAAAGCGCCCATTTTTTGGACGCTTAAAGATATTGATTTAATTGTTTCTGAATTGGAAAGGACTTCGATTACTTTAATAAAGTGCGATATAATTAATTATAAAAAAATAATTTAAATACTAAAAGCAAGCGGAAGTAATAGGCTTTTGTTATCCGTTCAATGCCTCAACAATAATGTCTTTATCATTTAGCATGTCTTTTAACATGTTTTCAATTCCGCTTTTAAGAGTAAATGTTGATGATGGGCAACCATTGCAGGCACCTTGAAGTACTACCTTCACTCTTTTTTCTTTTTCGTCATAGGAGTCAAAAAGAATGTTCCCTCCATCTGCGGCAACTGCTGGTTTTACATATTCTTCGAGGATGTTGATGATTTTTTGTGAAGTTGTATCAAGATTGTCAAAGTTTTTTAGTTGCTGTTTTTCGTGTTTGGTATCGTTGGTGATTTGATTTTCGTCCAAAACGACACCTCCGTTTTCAATATATTGTTTGATGAAGGATCGCAGTTCTAGTGTGATTTCTTCCCATTTGTTGATTTCGTATTTAGTGATAGAGATGTAATTCTCATCGATGAAAACTTCTTTTACAAAAGGGAATTTGAAAAGTTCTTTCGCTAATGGCGATGAGGCTGTTTGGTCAATATTTTTAAATTCAATGGAGTTTTTGGTTAGCATTTTGCTTACCACAAATTTAAGGGCTGCTGGGTTTGGAGTGGTTTCGCCATAGACAGTTACGGGTTGTTTTTTTGTTTTGTTTTCGTCAATGGTTAGAATGATTCCTCCTTTTTCAATAAAACTTTCGATTTGTTCAGTAACAGCGTCTTTGACGTCTTCCCACTCGACGATATTGTACTTTTCTATGGCTATGAAATTTCCTGAAATGTAAATTGTTTTTACGAAAGGCAAATAAAATAATTGTTGCGCCAGCGGAGAGTTTTTGGCCTCGTCGATATTTTTGAATTCAAAACTTTCGTTTTGAGTGATGAAATCGGGAAATTCAAATTTTAATATTATTGGGTTTTGTGTTTCTTTTACAGTGATTTTCATTTCGAAAGTGTTATTTTTTACAAATTTAACAAAGATATTTTCTATGATTAATTATATTTGGACAATTAAACAATTAATTAACACTTGTTGCAATTTTTATTTTGATAAAGATTGCAACAATTCCATATAATTATATGAAAAAATCTTTACTTTTATTCTTTTTGTTCTTTCCGGTTTTTGTTGTTTTTGCTCAGCCAATTACTGTTAATACAACTGCCTATACAGTTCCGCAACTTGTGCAAAATGTTTTATTTGCTTCAGGAACCGTTAATCCTTCGTGTGTAGGAACTATTACAAATATTACTTGGAGTACGGGAACAAATTATGGTTCTTTTAATGGTATTGGATATTTTGAAAATACTAATCCTACTTTTCCGCTAACATCTGGAGTGATTTTGAGTACGGGTTTGGCTACCAATGCACCTGGTCCTAATGATGTGATTTTGGGCGACGGTGTTAATGGTTGGTTGGGAGACGCTCAACTTTTTAATTATATTCAAGGATTAGGCATTGACCCAGGTTTGACGAGTTACAATAATGCTAGTATTTTAGAGTTCGATTTTACTCCGCTTACTAATACGATGAGTTTTGATTTCCTTTTTGCTTCTGAAGAATACGGAACTTTTCAATGTACTTTTTCAGATTCTTTCGCTTTTTTCTTGACAAACGTAACTGCTGGAACTCCGCCTATAAATTTGGCCTTAATTCCAAATACAACCACTCCAATTTCTGTTGTTACTATCCGTGATGATGCTAATAATGTAGGATGTGCATCTGCTAATCCAACCTATTTTGGTAATTATAACGAAGGCGCTACAGCTCCAACATCTGCAACAAATTTTAATGGAGAAACTGTTTTAATGACCGCTTCTTCCACAGTGATCCCAAATAATGTCTATCATATAAAGTTAGTAATTGCTGATAGAAATGACAGTTCTTACGATTCTGCTGTTTTTCTTGGAGGAGGAAGTTTTGATATTGGTTCGGCAAATATTGTTGGAACAGGAGAGTTTGATGGTTTGGGTGATTTTACGATTGCTAATGGAAATGCACAATGCGGCGGAAAAATTATTAATATCCAAGCTGGCACTACTCCTATTCCAGGAGCCACATATAGTTGGACTTTTAACGGTGGCACTCCAATTGTCGGAGCTACTTCAAGTTCTATAGATGTTGATGAAGCTGGGGTTTATGAAGTTACTATAACCTACGCGGGTGGTTGTCAGCAAACAGATGATATTGTGGTAGAATACATTCCTAGTCTTCCTTTGGGCGACCCAATTGATTTAGTTGAATGTTATGCTACATTTGATTTAACACAAAATACCCCAATAATCCAAAATGCTTTAATAGGATATCCTGTTAATTACTATCATAGTTTATTTGATGCGGAAAATTCAGCGTTTGTGATACCAAATCCAACAGTTTATTCAGGCTTCAATGGGGAAGTTATTTATTCGGGTGTTGAAGATCCTGACACTGGTTGTATAAATACCGCGTCTTTTTCCCTTTTTATCGATCCGTCAGCCTGCCTTTTTCAACCCATCCAACCTTCCGATTTAGTAGTTTGCGATGATGTTTCCAACGACGGTATTGCTGTTTTTGATTTGACCCCACAGACTGCGGTAGTTTTAGGCACAAATCCTTTCGCGGATTATACGGTTACGTATCATTTGAGTCAATTGGAAGCCGATGGTGATAGCA
>JBILYQ010000184.1:0-4766 GCA_044377655.1 Flavobacterium sp. | reverse complement strand
TCTGTTTTTCAAGAATTTCAAAATGTTCGCCAAACAAAACTTGTGACACGATTTCGCTTCGGTCATTTGGTTCAGCTCGTAAAGGAATTATGGCTAGATTACAAATTGCAAACATTCAGGATATAATTGATAATGAATAATTGATAATGGATAATTGATTTGATGGAAATTGTTAAATATCCATTATCAATTGTTAGTTATTTAAGCTCTTTCAATAACAATTGCTGAAGCGCCACCGCCACCATTACAGATAGCTGCAGCACCAATTTTTGCGTTATTTTGTTCTAAAACATTGATTAAAGTGACTACAATTCTTGCTCCAGAACATCCCAGTGGATGGCCTAAAGAAACTGCTCCACCATTAACATTAATTTTGTCATTATCCAATCCTAAAATTTTAGCATTTGCCAAACCTACAACAGCAAAAGCCTCATTAAATTCAAAGTAATCCACATCTGTTACAGAAAGGCCAACTTTGTCTAAAGCTTTTGGTAAAGCCTTCGCAGGAGAGGTTGTAAACCATTTTGGTTCTTGTGCAGCATCAGCATATGATTTAATAAACGCCAAAGGCTTTAAACCCATTGAAATTGCTTTTTCTTCACTCATTAAAATTACCGCTGCGGCGCCATCATTTATTGTTGAAGCATTGGCAGCTGTTACTGTTCCGTCTTTTGTAAAAACAACATTTAAAGAAGGAATTTTATCAAGTTTTACGTTGGTAAATTCTTCATCTTTAGTAACCATAATCGGATCTCCTTTTCTTTGCGGAACCGAAACAGGTACAATTTCGTTATCAAATTTTCCTGTTTCTGATGCTTTAGCAGAGCGTTCATACGATTGAATTGCGAAAGCATCTTGTTCTTCTCTTGATATTTTATATTCTGATGCACACAAATCAGCACAAACACCCATAGCTTGATTATCGTACGCATCGGTCAACCCATCTTTTTGCATTCCATCAATCATTGAAGTTGGACCAAATTTCACACCGTTTCTTAAATGAACATAATGAGGAATTAAACTCATGTTTTCCATACCACCTGCAACAACAATTTCTGCGTCTCCGGCCATAATTGCTTGCGCACCTTGCATAATTGCTTTCATTCCAGATGCACAAACTTTGTTTACAGTTGTACAGACTACGGTATTTGGCAATCCAGCATAAATTGCTGCTTGTCTTGCAGGAGCTTGACCAACTCCAGCTTGAACCACATTTCCCATAATAACTTCGTCAACTAAGTTAGGATCTAAATTTATTTTATTCAAAGCACCTTTAATGGCCGTAGCACCAAGCATTGGAGCGGAAACGGTCGATAATGCTCCCATAAAACTACCAATAGGTGTTCTAACTGCAGCAACGATGACAATTTTTTTATTCATGATATTTGCGATTGTTTGTTTAAGTTGCGAATTTAATCATTTTAGATAAATACTAAATTACATTTTTGATAATATTACTGAATTTATAACAAGTGATTTTCTTGTTTTTAAATTTGAACCCCCCAATTTGCTATGTATCTCTATTATTTAATGATTTATTTATTTATTTTAAAAGCTATGCATTTGATTGTTAATGATTTTAATTTTTGGTCAAAAAAAAGAGATGTTTTATTTGTAAAATAAAGAATAGAAACTTACATTTGCAACCGCTTAAAAGATTTACGTTCATTGAGCTTGGAGAGTTGCCTGAGTGGCCGAAAGGACATGTTTGCTAAACATGCGTATGGGAAACTGTACCAAGGGTTCGAATCCCTTACTCTCCGCATTTTTATTTTTCGGGGTGTAGCGTAGCTCGGTTATCGCGCCTGCTTTGGGAGCAGGAGGCCGCAGGTTCGAATCCTGCCACCCCGACATTTTTGAGCATTTTGGCCCAGTAGCTCAGCTGGATAGAGCAACTGCCTTCTAAGCAGTAGGTCTCAGGTTCGAATCCTGACTGGGTCACTTTAAAAATCGCTATTTTTAGCGGTTTTTCTTGTTTTAACTAGTGCTGGTCTTACAGTAATTTTTGAATAGTGTTATTAATTCGATTAAAAAAAAAGCGATTGTAAAATACTTTACAATCGCTTTTTTTATAACATGGGTTGTAAATTCTAAGTAAAGAATTTATTTTTATTTTTAAATCAAATATATAGGTTGTAAAAATAAAAAATTTAGGATTATTCAACACATTTCAAATTATTGACAAAATAGGTGTCTGGAAAATACTTTTGAGTATCAATTTCTGAAACAAATTCTGATTTTAATGGATAATCAATGGTTTCAGTTGAAAATTTTACTCGAATGAATGTGATAGGAGATTGTTTTAATTCTTCATAATTTTCTTTTACAAAAAGAAAAGAACCGCTCATAATTCGGTTATTGAAATTTTTTGCATCTCTGATAGAAGTACCACAATTTTCATAGCCAACATGAAGTAAGGTGATTATTTTGCCATTATTTAATTGAACGTATATTTTGGAATTCGCGTCAAGACAATTTGCTTTTATAAATCCTTCACTTTTTTGATGAAATTGTACATCCAGAGAAATAACTCCATCTGTATTGGCTAGCGAAAAATAGATGTTACTTGAGTTACCTGCAAAACTTCTTTCGTATATAATTTGTTGTTTTGTGTTTTTATAAGTACCGATACTATCGGATACATCAATATCAATTTGACATGGACTTTGAGCAAAAAGAAATCCGTTAAATAACATAAAAGTGCTCAAAAATATATTTTTCATAGTTCTATTTTAATTTGCTGCAAAGTAATACAATTTTGTTTTCATTTAGGTCGGTTGTAAAAAAACAATACAGACTTCCGCCTTCTTTTATTTTCCATTTTTTTCTAATATTTTCAACGCTATCTGGGAAATTTCGAACTGTGACGTTTGCTTTTTTATTTTCCAAGAGGGATTTCATTTCACTTTTTTGATAAGGAATTATATTTTCAATCTCAAAAATTCTTCCAGGGAAGTCTATAACTGTTTCAGAGGTATAAAGGTGCGAATTCTTGTGAAGTTTTTCAATAGAGAATTTTATAGCAATAGCATTGAACAACCCCGATTTCATGATGGCTGCATTGGGTTCGTAAAGATATTTTTTTGGAGCTCCATAAACCACTAGTAATTTTGTTTCTAAAAAAGGTGCTTCAAAAATTTCTTGCCCCTCTTTTAGTATGTTACATGTCTTTATCTGAATGGGTTTTTGATACTCTTTTTCCAAAATCCAAATAAGTTCTTTTACTTCATTTTGAACAGCAAGAACGTGAATTTCTTTTACATTTTTTAATTCGGATATTCCTGCTGTTAAGTCAAGTATTGGTGCGGTTTTTATTAAAATAGCAGAGGAATAATTAAAATATAAATCCAATAATTGCGGAACATTTGGCAAACAGTCTTTCAACATGAAAACTTTGCCTTTAGCTTCATTTCTACGGGAAGGATCAATGTAAATCCAATCAAATTTTTGATATGAATTTTTTAAGATTTGTTCGCTATCTCCCGTCAAACATTGAATATTTTTAACTTGTAATTGCTTAAAATTATAGCTTACTATTTCTGAAAGTGCGGGATTTATTTCGCAATGAATTACCTTGTTAGTTTTTTTTGAAAAATAAAATGTGTCAACACCAAAACCACCTGATAAATCAATTAATGAGTCTCCAAAAACCAAATTAGCTTTATATGCCGCAGTTTTTTCAGAAGAGGTTTGTTCCACAGAAATTTTACTTGGATATATAATATTTTTGGTATTAAACCAAGTAGGTAACTTGTCTTTTGCCTTTTGCTTTGCGCCAATTTGATTTATTATTTCTTTCCAATCTGAAGCAGTAAATGGATTTTTTTGCAATGCTAATTTGACAACATCTTTTTCTGTCGCTTTTTCAATAAAATCTCGTATTTCAGTGTTTAAAATGGTTCTATCCACTATTAAATATTTTTTGTCAAAAGTTGAATGATTTTATTTTCGGGGAAGAATTCTTTTCCAAACACTTTTAGAATTGTATATAATGGAACGGCAATTATCATTCCGATAATTCCAAAAAGAAAGCCAACGATAAGGATTACTAAAAATATTTCCAAAGGATGTGAACTTACACTTTTTGAAAAAATAATAGGTTGAGAAACGTTATTATCAATAATTTGAACTATCCAAAAACCAATCATAACATATAATGTTATGGGTAAAATTTCTGTTTGAAAATCCTGGTCTAAATTGCTAAACATTGTAAGTGTTGCTGCTAGAACTGATGCAATTAAAGGTCCAACGTAGGGAACAATATTCAAAACCGCACATAAAAAAGCAATGACAAAAGCATTTTCAATTCCAAAAATGAGCAAGACAATAAGATATAGAATAAAAACGATGAAAAGTTGAAGCAATAAACCGATGAAGTAACGCGATAGCAAATGATTTATTTTTTCAAATGAATTTAGTATTTGGTCTTCATGGCTATCTGGAATCAATTTTTTTGCACCTGCAATAAACATTAATCTGTCTTTCAAAAAGAAGAACGTAATAAATAGGACAGAGGCTAGGCCGATACTAAAACTACTAATTGTTCCAATAAATGCATTGAAAAAATCTGAAATGAAACTAAAATTTATTTTTGATGTCAGGTTTATCTCCTTAAATATTTTTTTTGAATCAATATTGTAGCTTGTTAAAAATTGCGTTATTTGTTCAATTAGTTTAAGAACATCTTTTTCAATTTCGGTAGTATTTAAAAGTGATAAATTTTCACTTTGGGACAATAGTAAGGGTACAAAAAGCATTATAAATCC
>JBILYQ010000015.1:0-14058 GCA_044377655.1 Flavobacterium sp. | reverse complement strand
CCACCATCCTTTTGCTCAGCTTTTCCTTATACTTATAATTAACGCCCTGTTTTTTTATAGTTATAAGACCTATTCGGGTATTATTAGGCATTCTACTTTTATAGATGGAGTGAAATTACTGACCGCGACCTCTTCAGCTTTCTTGGTGCTTGCAGTGTTTAATTATCTGTGGAGTCTTTATTTTGGCCAAAAAATATTTCTTACGGCGGGGTTATTTATTAGCTATGTTATCACTTTTCTATTGTTATTTTTATTTAGAATTTTGGTTAAGAATGTCTTTGAAGCCTATCTTCACTATGGCCGAAATGAAGAACTTCTGAAGGCTGTTATCTATGGGGTAGATGCCAATGCCATTTCCATAGCCAATGCCTTGAAAACGGAAACCCCGAGCCGATTTAAATTAGTGGGTTTTATAGATAAATTCAATCATGCGAAGGCTTCAAAAAGTATTCTTAATTTGCCTATCGTCAACCAAAGTAAAAAAATCCATGTAATCCTAAGAGCAATGAAGGCCGATGCCATCATCATTGCAGAAAAGAGTTTGACCAAAGCGGAAACAATTGCTATTGTGGAAGAATGTTTAGACTATAATCTTAAAGTGTTCGCCGTGCCTTTAATTACGGATTGGGAAGATTATACCCAAATATCAAGTAAAGTAAAGAACTTTGAAATTGAGGATTTATTAGAAAGAAAACCAATTGTTTTGAATACTAATGCCATTTCTAATCAATTGGAAGGGAAAACAGTTTTGATTTCTGGAGCTGCGGGTTCTATAGGAAGCGAAATCACTAGACAAGTGCTTGGCTTTAATCCTAAAAAAATTATCATACTCGACCAAGCCGAATCACCATTGCACAACCTGAGATTGGAGGTTGGCAATAGCAATATTCCAATAAGAACCGTCTTGGCAGACATTAGAAACAAAGAGTCTATTGAAAAAGTATTTTCCAACTACAAACCCGATATTGTTTACCATGCGGCGGCCTACAAACACGTTCCTTTAATGGAAGACAATCCAGTGCAGGCAGTTTACACCAACATTATAGGAACCAAAAACTTAGCCGATTTATCATGTAAGTATAGCGTGGAAAAGTTTGTTATGATATCTACAGATAAAGCAGTAAACCCAAGTAGTGTTATGGGTGCAAGCAAAAGAATTGCTGAAAAATACGTGCAATCCATGTATTTTAAATCAAAGGCAAGCAAAGGAGACGACATGACTAAATTCATTACCACGCGTTTTGGAAATGTATTAGGATCCAATGGTTCTATTGTACCTTTGTTTACCAAGCAAATCGCCGAAGGAGGGCCGATTACCATCACCCATCCTGAAATAATTAGGTATTTCATGACTATTCCCGAAGCCTGCCAATTGGTTTTGGAAGCGGGAACAATGGGAAAAGGGGGTGAGATATTTATTTTTGATATGGGCGAGCCTGTCAAAATTCTAGACCTTGCCAAAAAAATGATCCGTTTAGCAGGATTTACACCCGATAAAGAAATTGAAATTAAAATTATTGGATTACGACCGGGCGAAAAATTATACGAAGAGTTATTAAATGATACTTCAAAAACATTGCCTACGCACAATGATAAAATATTGATTGCTCAAGAAATAGATGAAGATTTTGAACAGATAAGCAAAATAATTGATGATTTATTTCATACCTCTGAGTCGTCAACCAATGATGAGATTGTGTCTAAAATGAAACGAATAGTTCCTGAATTCAAAAGTTTAAACTCCGTTTTTGAAACGTTGGATAATTTGTCCTGACCCACATAATTGTATTAAAATAGTATACCTAGAGAAAATCAAACAGTAAATGCTATATTTGCAGCTTATTTAACATTCCTTATGAGAAAGATATCACTACTGTCAGCTATGGTAATAGCTGCTTTTTTTACTCTTGTATCCTGTGCCTCAAAAAAAGACATGGTCTATCTTCAGAATATTGAAAAGAGCAATAACTCAGAACAAGCTAGTAGTTTTGAACCTAAATTGAAAGCAGATGATTTGTTAAGTATCATTGTGTCTGCTGGAACTCCCGAATTGACAATGCCCTTTAATATGCCGCAAATTCAAGGCAATTATTCAGACCAAAATAACCAAAGCGGTATTAAAACTTACCTGATTGACTCCTACGGAAATATTGAATTTCCAGTTATAGGAACCGTAAAATTAGGTGGATTGACACGCACGGAAGCCATCAATACCTTGCAAGGATTGATAAAACCTTTTATAGAAAAACCATCCATCAACCTAAGAATTCTAAATTTTAAGATTTCTGTTTTAGGCGAAGTTATCGCACCCGGAGTTTATACAACTAGTAGTGAAAGAATTACTTTGCTAGAAGCATTAGGTTTGGCAGGAGATTTAACAATATATGGCGTCAGACAGAATATCCTAGTGATACGAGAAACAGATGGCAAAAAAGCATTTAACCGAATTGATATTACTCAAGCAGATTTTATGAATTCTCCCTATTATTACTTAACTCAAAATGACGTTATTGTAGTAGAGCCAAATCAAACAAGGATGAACGCTTCAGTTTTTGGTCCTAATTTAACCTTTACGCTATCCGTTGTTACTTTTTTAACAACGGTTGCCATTCTAATTTTTAAATAAATATAATGCACAGTAATTCCACCATACCTAACGATTCTACAAATAAAACTTATAGTGAAGATGATTCAACCATCAGAGAACAGTTTGATAAATATATTGTTAACTGGAAATGGTTTCTTTTAGGGATTATCATAAGTTTAATATGTGCCTTTTTATATTTGAGATATGCCGTCCCACAATACAAAGCAACTGCAACGATATTGGTCAAAGACGAGAAAAAAGGAGGCTTGTCAGAATCTAGTGCTTTTTCTGATTTAGCCGTTCTTAAAGGCGTTAGAAGCAATATCGATAATGAAATTGAAATTATCAAATCCAGAACAATCATTGAAAAAGCTATTAAAAAACTGGATTTGAATGTTGAATATTTCAACGAAGGCAGAGTGAAAAGTATCGAAATGTATACTGATAAACCGGTAATCATTTCCTTTTTTGAAATGAACAAGAATTTTTACGAGAAAAGTAAGCTATTCTCCATAAAATCAATTTCATCCAATAAATTTGAATTGTTTTCAAGTGACCAAAAGTCTCTAGGTCAGTTTTCTTATCAAGAAATAATCAGCTTTGATAATTGCAAGTTAGTCGTAGCGAAGAATCCAGAAGCGCATGTTGATAACTTTACCTTATTGGTTCACATAAAACCATTGAAAAATATCGTTCAAAATTATAAAGCTAGAGTTGGAATTGCCTCCTTGAACAAAAACTCCAATGTAGTAGAGCTGACACTAATTGACCCAATTAAGGAAAAGGCCGAGGATGTTTTAAATACCATTATTGCTATTTATAACCAAGACGCTATTGATGATAAAAATGAAATATCATTAAAAACGCAAGATTTTATTAAAGACAGGCTAAAATTAATTACTGTTGAGCTTGGAAATAAAGAATCAACTATTGAAAAATTCAAAGAGTCCAACCGTTTAACAGATATTGTTTCTGAAGCCGGAATTTATCTTCAAAACTCCGTGGAATTTGAAAAAGCATTGATTGAAACAGAAACACAAATACGAATCGTTGCTTCCATGATGAGTTATTTAAACTCTTCCTCAAAATATGAATTGATACCCAACAATATTATTCCTTCAGACACCTATTCTTCAACTTCAATAACGGAATACAACAAATTGGTTTTAGATCGAAACCGATACATGCAAGGCGGGAGCACAGCACAGAACCCTATTGTAGTGGTAGCCAATAATAAGATAGACGAAATGAGGGTTAACATAAAGGAAAACCTAAAACGACTGAATGAAACACTAAAAATTAGAAAGTCCGATTTGGAAAAGCAAGGCAACTTAATCAGCGGCAAAATATCCCAAATACCAAGACAAGAAAGAGAATTTAAAATTATTGACAGGGAACAACAGATAATTGAATCATTGTACACCTATTTGCTCCAAAAAAGAGAAGAAACAGCTATTTCCATGGCGGTAACTTCTCCGAGCGCCAAAATGATTGATCCAGCATTCTCAACAGGATCGCCTGTTTCTCCTAACAGAAACATGATTTATCTTATCGCATTTCTGTTAGGGTTGGCAATTCCATTTGGTATTATTTACTTAATACAACTATTAGATACTAAAGTAAAGAACAGGAATGATATTGAATCAAGGATTTCCGTTCCTTTTTTAGGAGACATTCCAAAATCAGAAACACAGGATGAAATCATGAATGCCAACAGCCGTTCAAGTTCTGCTGAAGCCATCCGAATTGTTAGAACCAACTTAGAATTCTTACTCAACAAAGTCCCTGAGAACAGGGCAAAAACCATTTTCATTACGTCAACACTTCCCAAAGAAGGGAAGACCTTTGTAGCTATTAATTTGGCCAGCACAATAGCCCTGTCTGGAAAAAGAGTGCTCTTGATTGGATTAGACATTAGAAATCCAAAAATCGATAAATATGTTAAATTGCCTTCCAAAGGCTTGACGAATTATTTAGCCAAACCAAATGACACTATCGATGATTATATTATCAAGTTGGACAATTTTGATAATTTCTATGTACTGCCATCTGGAGTTATTCCTCCAAATCCAGTTGATTTGTTAATGAGTGCAAAGGTCGAAACACTTTTCGAAGCACTAAAAGACAACTACGATTATATTATCGTAGATACTGCACCAGTGAGTTTAGTTACCGATACATTATTAGTAGCTAAAAACGCAGATGCTTTTATATATGTTGTGCGTGCTAATTATCTGGACAAAAGATTATTAAAAATTGCCGCAACCTTCTATAACGAAAAAAAATTGCCAAATATGTCAATACTTTTAAATGATACCGTTTGGAGAAAATCCTACGGATATGGATATGGATATGGATATGGGTACGGGTACGGGTACGGGTACGGGTACGGGTACGGCGTTGAGGAGGAAAAGAAATCTTGGTTTAGCCAATTTTTCAATAAAAACAAGGAGGGTTAAAATCTAAAAAACTGATTTTTTTCAATAGCTTCTTTTAAAGGACTTATGTCTTTTAAAAGAAGCCTTTTTGAAAATGCTTCCACGTGATTTAGATGATGTACATCCGAACCCACAAAATCAATCATGCCCTCCTTTACAAGTTGTGCTGCTGTTTTAGTAACGCTGGCACCATAATACCCTACGGTTGAAAGCAAATTAAGCTGGAAAAGACATCCTGCATTTTTGAGTTTTTGGTATTCCGCAAAATTCCTATTATAAAAAGAGTAGCGTTCTGGGTGGGCTAAAACGGGAATATAACCCGCAATTTGTAAATCAAAAATAATTTGATACAATTGGATGGGCGCATTTAAATAAGACATTTCCACCAAAACATAATTATCCTTTAACGTAGCCAATGGCTGTGATTGTATGTTTTCTGAAAAGGAAACGTCCATTAAGTATTCTGCCGCTACTTTCATTTTGAGGGAATGATTTTCTTGTTGCAAAACGGGGAGTGTCTCTTTCAGTTTTTGAGTAATGCTTTCAGGGGTATTGTCCCAAATAGGCACCATAATGTGTGGCGTGGTGATGAACTGTTCAAAGCCTATATTCTGTAGCGACGCAATCAATGATTTGGTATCTTCCATCGTTTTGGCGCCATCGTCAATCCCAGGAAGCAAATGCGAGTGGATATCTACATAATTGCTAGGAATAATGTCTTTTAAATAGGGTTTTGTTTTAAAGAAATGCAGCACAATATTTTTTTTACAAAGTAAGCAAATATAAATGAATTTTATTTCCAGCCTACTATAAAGTAGGCTTCTCCCCAAATAAATATTTTTGAAGCCCCAATTATTTCTAGTAATTCCGATATTTTATATAGTGGTTTTAAGAATAAAATATTTATATTTACCCGTTGCGTGTGATTATTTTTAGTTTATTTTATTTTCTTTGCATAAGAATTAGTTGAATAAAAAACACTAAAAAGCTTCCTGCCGCGCTATAATATAATGAAGAAAATAAAAAAAATACTTTCATTGGCTTTCAAAAGAGCAATATCCTTGCTATTGTTTCGATTGTATGTGAAAAAAAATGAACGTATAATTCAAGATATAGAGCAAAACTTTTTGGTAAGGAATTGCAAAAACACTACCGTTTCGGTGTCAAAAAAGTTTTCCCATCTTTTAATCCATTATCCCGAGTTTGCATTTGTCTTTTTTTGGAGGCTGAAAAATAAATTTTTCCTTTGGAAATGGTTGTTTTACCCAAAAGAGTATTTGTGCAAACTATTTAGAAGTTGCGATTATGAAGGTGGAATGGTTTGCTTTCATCCCTATGCCACAGTTATAAATGCTAAGAAAATTGGAAAGAATTTCACCTTTAGAAATAGCATAACCATTGGCAATAAAAATAATGATTTACAACAGATTCCAACCCTTGGTGATAACGTTGAAATTGGAGCCAACGCGGTTGTGATTGGTGCCATTCATATTGGCAATAATGTCATCATTGGCGCAGGTGCTGTTGTAACCAAAGATGTTCCTTCGAATTCAATTGCTGTAGGAAATCCAGCGGTGATTAAACCTAAAAAAGATGCATAACAGTCTTTCAATAATCACCCCACACAAGAATGATTTTAAAGGCTTGCAAAGCCTCTTTGAAAATCTTAAAAATCAAACGGTTTCCCATTGGGAATGGGTAATTGTTGATGATAATTCAGATTCAATAATCAGCGATACAGTTGCTTCTTTTTTTAGTGCTACTGCTTTTCCAAACATTAAAGTGTTATTTAATAGCGAAAGCACAAATGCCTCCTTATGCAGGAATTTAGGCTTTGATAATTCAAAATATAAGAATGTTGTCTTTTTAGATTCTGATGATACCATTGCCAATGATTTTGTTGCCAACCGATTAATTGATGTTACAGATTTTACTGTTTTTTTGAATTTCAATATTATTAATGCGACCCAAAGCGTCCCTTTTTCAACTATAAAAAGCGATTTTCTTGACCATTATTTGAAAGCGAAATTTGCTTGGCAAACAACGGCCATTCTTTGGGATAGGGATTTTTTAAAATCCATTGGTAAGTTTGATATTCATTTAAAGTTGTTACAAGATGTTGAGGTTTCTATCAGGGCTTTGATTTTAAGTAAAAACTACTCTGTTTTATATGATAATAAAGTTGATTTTTATTACTTTGTAAAACCTGTGGATGTAAAAAAGAGAAGTGTCGAGAAAGTGGCTACTTCCGTTGATTATTTAGTAAATTTGATTTTCGACACCTATAATTTAACTCCGCAAAAAACCTGTTTTTTGATCAATTATTATTATATGTTGGCAAGGTATTTAGTGCGTTCTGATGAAATAGGAAAGTTTAATTATGCTTTCACTACTTTGAAAAATCTTTATAATAAAAAGGTGGTTTCATGGTTTTTTTATATCATAGGTTTGGGATTGTTGCGGGCTTACAAAAAGAACATAATTACGGGAGCACTATTTTTAAAATTGAATAGAAGAATTTTTAAAAAAGAATAAAATGGAACCATTAACGGATCAAGCTTATTGGGAAGATTATTATTCCAATTCAATCACAAAGCGGAGTCAAATTGAAAGTGTAGCGTCCGTTTATGATACGTATTGGGACATGATTGTTGACAATAATACCACCGGTACCAATCCAAAAACTATTATCGAAATTGGGGGTTATCCCGGAAGGTATTTGGCTTATTTAGCCAGTAAATACAATTTAGTGCCTACAAGTTTGGACTTTAATTCAGATAAAATCAAAATTCAAGAAAGCATGGCCGCTTTTGGTATTACAGAATATGACATTGTTCAATCCGATATTTTTAAACACCAGCCAACAGAAAAATATGATATTGTCATCTCGAACGGGTTCATTGAACATTTTGAAAACTTTAATGAAGTATTAGACAAACATTGCCTTTATTTAAAAGATAATGGCACCCTTCTTATTATGATTCCTAATAAACGAGGCTTACGAAAATGGTATGGGATGGCCTTGGATTATAAAAATTTAAAAGCTCACAATTTGAAATGCATGTCAAAGAAAACTTTTTCTGATTTTGCTAAAAGGAATAATTTGCAAACGCTTGAGCTGACTTATTTTGGAGGTTTTCCATTTTCTCTTCATCAAAAATCTAATTTCATTCAAAAAAGTATCTATAAAGTTGCCCGGTTATTTTTTAAAAAAGCAAATCCTTTTTTAGCCAAGCATCCTTCTCGATTTTACAGCAGCACCATTATGTCCGTCTATAAAAAATAAGTTTCTCCAATTTTATGAAGATTAAAATTCTTTTCACCACCACCAATTTTGATACCGCCGGAAGCGGTAAGGTACTGTATGATTTGGCAAAAGGATTGAATAAGGAAAAATTTGACATCTCGATTGCGTGCAAAAACTCAAAAGGTACCTTTTTTAAAGAAATTGAAAAACTGCAATTCCCAATACATATTGTCCCAATTGACCAGCCACTGATTCCTTATCGAACTTTATTTTCCAGATTGCGGCCTTTTCGCTCATTCCTAAAAAAAGAAGGTTTTGACATTGTTCATTCTTGGCATTGGAGTAGCGACTGGACAGAAGCCTTGGCCGTACGATTGCAAGGCGCGAAATATGTCTATACCAAGAAAGCCATGACTTGGGGAAATATTCATTGGAAAATTAGGAGCTTTTTATCTCATTTTATTATTACACTCAATGACGAAATGAAATTTTATTTTCCCAATAAAAAAAATCAAAAGTTAATTCCTTTAGGTATTGATTCAGACTATTACAATCCTTTACTTTTTAGCAATAATAATCATGATAGATTTACAATTATTACGGTGGCCAATTTGGTTCCTGTAAAAGGCATTGAGGTATTGATAAAAGCTATTGATAGATTGCAAAATCCATCCATTCACTTGGATATTCTTGGTGATACAAGAGATTCTTATGCTGATGTATTGCAACAGTTGGTGGTAAATTTAAATTTAGAAAATCAAGTGTCCTTTTTGGGCAAACACACAGACGTTAGACCTTTTTTGGCACAATCTGATTTGTATATTATTCCAACCTTAGATGAAGGAAGAAAAGAAGGAATGCCCATGGCGTTGGTAGAAGCCATGTGCATGGGAATTCCTGTTTTAGGATCGAATATTACAGGAATAAAATATGTATTGCGAGATTTTCAAGCTTTATTGTTTGAAGCCAATTCCGCTGCAAGTTTGTCCGATAAAATAAGTGGTTTTTATGCCAAATCCTGTGGGGAAAGAAAAGCTATTGGTAAATCTTTGCGTGAATATTGTATAGAAAATTTTTCTATGCAAAAGTTTATTCAAGAGCACGAAGACTTATATTTAAAGCTGTCAAAAAAGAAATAAATGAATCGTTTGAAAACAACTATCATTCCGTCACATTCCACCTTTGTTGGAGAAAAGAAAACGTTAAATTATGAAGCGATTTGTGTTTTTGTGGCTATTGGTTTTTTTTTAGATGACGATACCTATTACAAAGACCAAATAGCGCTCAAGGCAGGATTTGATTATGAAATTGACGATGCAAAACGAGCCGTCCTTTCAGCTAAGCCGTATTTCAAATGGCATTATTCGCCTGTTGAAAGGCCGTTGGAGCAAATCGTAAGAGAATTTGCAACAGTATTTGAAGCGATAATTAAAGAGCAGGTTGGTACTAAAAAAGTAATTTTACCACTTTCTGGAGGTTTAGACAGCCGCACTCAAGCCGCAGCGCTGCACCATTTAGGAAATGAAGTTCATGCTTATGGCTATGCTTTTGAAGGAGGGCATGATGAGACTTTATATGGAAAAAAAATAGCTAAAGCCTGTGGATTTCCATTTGAAGATTGGAAAGTACCATCAGGTTATTTATGGCATACTATTGAGAAATTGGCAGCAATAAACCAGTGTTATTCCGAGTTTACCCATCCTAGGCAAATGGCATTTATTGATAACTATGCGGCTTTGGGAGATATCTTTAGTCTTGGTCATTGGGGTGATGTTTTGTTTGATGACATGCATGTGCCTGATTCCTTGTCTTTGGAGGAACAAGTAGAAGTAATCAGCAAGAAAATAATCAAAAAAGGAGGTTTAGAATTGGCCGAATCACTATGGAAATCATGGGGAATTCATGGAGATTTTAAAACCTATTTATTCAAAAGGATACACTTTTTGCTTGAAGGAATTGGCATTAATGATAATGCTAATGCGCAGATTCGCGCTTTCAAAAGCATGTATTGGGCAACACGATGGACTAATTCAAATTTGTCCGTTTTTGAATCTGTCAAGCCAATTTCAGTTCCTTATTTTGACAATAGAATGTGTGAATTTATTTGTTCCGTTCCCGAAAAATACTTAGCGGATAGAAAAATACAAATTGAATACCTAAAAATGCGAATGCCCAGTTTAGCAAAAATAACTTGGCAAGACCACCGTCCTTTTAATTTGTATAACTACCATTTGGATACAAGACCGTTCAATTTGCCATTCGCAGTTTTCAATAAAGCAAAAAGAACTATTTCCACTAAAAAATACATACAGCGCAATTGGGAATTACAGTTTTTAGGTAATTCTAATGAAACTGAATTGGAAACACGGCTCTTTAAAAACCTGCCTTTTCAGGAGTTAGTTTCAAAAGAACTTACCGCTTCTTTCTATGATAAATTTAAAAATAAAGATTCTGTTTATTATTCACATACCGTCAGTATGTTGTTAACTTTGTCCTTATTTTCAAAATCAAAGTGTTAAATGCCGCCTAAAAAAATTGCTATCTATTCTGGAGAAATTCCAAGTACCACTTTTATCGAGCGATTGATACATGGTGTTGCAGGTAATGATTTTAAAATTTATCTTTTTGGTTACCAAAAAAAGAAGGTTTCCTATCCAAATAGCGTCCAGCTATTTTCATTCACCAACAAATGGAGTAAACTGTTTTCACTGATACGGTATTCTATTTTATTGTTAATTTTTAGATCTTCGGATAAAAAAAAATTAGACAATATTATACAATCTCAAAAAGGAAATGACACCTTATTGAAAATAAAATATTACCCTGTGTTGTATCATAAACCAGCTATTTTCCATCTTCAATGGGCGAAAAGTATAGAAGATTGGATGTGGGTAAAGCAATTTGGTATCAAAATGGTTTTAAGTTTGCGTGGCGCACATATTAATTATACTCCAATTTCAAATCCAGAATACGCAACGGTTTACAAAAAGCAGTTTCCTTTAGTAGATGGATTTCATGCTGTGTCGAAAGCCATTGCTCACGAAACCTTAAAATATAACGCTACACCAGAAAAAATTAAAGTCGTTTATAGCGGTTTTAATCTTGACAATTTGCAATTTAAAAACAAAGTGAAACCTACAAATACTCCTTTGAAAATAGTATCTGTTGGACGTTCTCATTGGAAGAAAGGCTATCAATATGCTTTGGATGCCTGTTGTATTTTGGAACAAGATAAATTTGATTTTCAGTATACCATTATTGGTGTAAACAACGATGAAGAGTTGCTTTTTCAACGTCACCAGTTTGGCTTAGAGAAGCATGTTCTTTTTAAGAATAACGAACCTTTACAGGTTGTTTTTCATGAAATCCAAAACGCGGATGTATTGTTGTTGCCTAGCGTGGAAGAAGGAATTGCTAATGTAGTTTTAGAAGCAATGGCATTGGGAACTTTAGTGATTTCAACCAACTGTGGCGGTATGGAAGAAGTGGTTGAAGACGAAAAAAATGGTTTTATTGTTCCCGTTAGAAACCCAGAAGCCATAGCTCAAAAATTGAAAAAAGTAGCCAGTCTTTCTAAGGAAGAATACCAACTAATTTGTAATGAAGCTAGAAATAAAATAGCCCATCAACATAGCAATCAAAAAATGATTGAAGGCATGAAAGCATTGTACCATTCTGTTTTAGAAAACAAATAATAATATGAAAATCGGACTAGTTTTACCAGCAACGCCGGGTTATTCAGAAACTTTTTTTACTAATAAAATTAAAGGTTTGCAGCAACATGGACATACAGTAGTGCTTTTTGTGAATTCCAATACTGGTAATTCAGCTTTGGAGGCTTCAATTATTGTTGCGCCAAAACTTTCTGGAAACAGTATAGCTGTTGCTTGGTTGAGTTTTTGGCGTTTATTTGTCTGTTTTGTTTTTCATTTTAAGGCAACAAAGAGACTTTTTCAACTCGACAGTAAAGACGGAATTGGGATAAGTAAAAAAATAAAAAACATCATCATCAGCAGTCCTATTTTAGCTGAAAAATTAGATTGGTTGCATTTTGGTTTTGGCACAATGGTTATCGGTAGGGAAAATGTTGCTCAAGCCCTAGGTGCAAAAATGGCAGTTAGTTTTAGAGGATTTGACCATTATGTATATCCTATGAAGCACAAAAATTGTTACGCTTCTCTTTTTTCAAAAAAAGTTACCTATCATGTTCTTTCCCAAGGAATGAAAACCGATTTGATAGCCCAAGGTATTTTTGAGAAAGAAATAATCAAAATAACCCCTGCCATAGACTCTGAATTGTTTTCAAATGCAATTGAAAATTCTTTTGACAATCGATTAAATATTATAACCATTTCGCGCTTACATTGGATTAAAGGATTAGAATACACACTAGAGGCTTTGGCTAAAGTTAAGCAAAACGGAATTTCATTTCATTACACTATTATTGGCGAAGGCAAAGAAAAAGAACGATTGCAATTTGCGGTTCATCAACTTGGACTTCTGAACGAAGTTACTTTTACAGGTAAACTTTCTCCTGAAGAAGTGAAAACTACCCTTGGCAAAGGGAATTTATATATACAATACAGTCTTCAGGAAGGATTTTGCAATGCCGTTTTAGAAGCCCAAGCCATGGGTAAAATTTGTATCGCGAGTGATGCCGATGGATTACAAGAAAATATTATCGATGGGGTTACTGGATTTGTTGTGTCCAAAAGAAATCCGTTATCTTTAGCAAATAAAATAATTGAAGTGAATTCTCTAAACAGAAACGAAAAAATCGCTCTCTCGAATGCTGCTGCAAAACGGGTAAGAGCACAATTTACTTTAGAAAAACAAATGGAGCAATTTATTGCTTTTTATGACAGCTAATGACTATTTTTATTCCCCATACCCATTTTCCAGTCAAAGATAGAAGATTACTTTTTATCTTAACACGCCCTTTTTTCTTTGAAAATCAATGGTTAAATGATGCTGCAGTCAAAGCAAAATGGGGTCTTCATGAGGATGATTTTGAATTAGTTGCGTCAATTGATTTAGCTAAATTTGTCATTATTCCTTTTTCGATAAATTCTTATTTTATTCAAAACAAAGCACACGAGTTGACGTCTCTAAACGAGGATTGTAAAAAACACAATATAAAAGCATACGGTTTTGTAGTTGATGATTTTGGAATAGCATTTCAAGATTATTCCAATATTATCTATTTGAGAGCCAATGGATTTAAGTCTCAGTTGAGCAGTCAAAATAAAGGATTCCCGATAGCGTTGTCCGACCATTTTCAAAAACTATTTGGTAAAGAGACCATTACGCCAAATCAGAAAAAAGAATTGCCTCGAATAGGTTTTTGTGGACATGCCAATAATTCTTTTTTAAAAAGGATAAAAGAACTATTGATTTTTGGGAGAGAAAATGCTAAAAGATTTTTGAAAAATCCAATTCGAAAAGATTGGGAACCTCTTTTTTCTTCGGCCTTTCAACGTTCACAACTTTTAAAAACAATGTCAGATTCTTCGTTGTTGGAAACCAATTTCATTTATAGAGAGCAATACAGAGCTGGTGCAAAAAATAAAACAGATTTAGAAAAAACAACTTTGGAGTATTTTGAAAATATTTATCACTCTGATTATGTCTTGTGTATGAGAGGCGCAGGAAATTATTCCGTTCGTTTTTATGAAACATTAATGATGGGAAGGATTCCTATATTTGTAAACACGGATTGTTTATTGCCATTTGAGGATATAATTGATTGGAAGCAACATGTAGTTTGGGTGGAGTGGAAAGACAGA
>JBILYQ010000183.1:0-4798 GCA_044377655.1 Flavobacterium sp. | reverse complement strand
AATCTCAAAAAAAAATCCCGATAGCTCGGGATTTTTTTTTGAGATTATTTATTAAGCTTACTGTTCTTATATCCGTAGATGAAATAAAACACCAACCCGATGACCAACCAGACGCCAAACCATTTCCAATTGGATACTGCCATCCCTGTGAGCAGATAACAACAAGAAACTAATCCAAGGAGCGGAATTAGCGATAGGTTTTTCATAAAAGACAAAACAGACAATACCAGACAGAGAGCAAAGAAAACAACCATAGTAATGTTGGTTGCCAATGCACCAGATGAAAAATCAAAGGTTTCATTATAGAAGGTTGGAAACAAATAATGAATGGCCACAGCAGCGACAAGGACAAAAGCTGGGAAAATAAATTTGGAATTAACATAAGGAATTCTGAATTTTCCTTTTGTGGCTCGTTCTGCAAGTTCGGCCTCGCTTTGTGGTGAGAGCATCAATACACCGCCACAAACCAATACAAAAGCGAACAAAGTACCGATACTTGTAAAGTCCAATACAAAATTCTCGTCAGTAAAAAATATTGGGATTCCAACAACCAAACCTGTTACTATGGTGGCGAAACCAGGTGTTTTGTATTTGGGATGGATTTGTGCAAACTTCTTAGGCATCAGGCCGTCTCGGCTCATGGTCATCCAGATACGCGGTTGTCCCATTTGGAACACCAGCATCACGCTGGTCATGGCAACAACTGCAGCAATAGAAACGATGAATAACATCCATTTAACCCCTTTCAATGCGAAGATTTCCGCCAAGGGATCGCTAACGCCAAGTAAGGTATAAGACACCATTCCGGTGATTACTAAGGCCAAAATGATGTACACTACAGTACAAACGACTAGAGAATTGATCATTCCCTTAGGTAAATCGCGCTGGGGGTTTTTGCTTTCTTCTGCCAAAGTGGATACGGCATCAAAACCTATGTATGCAAAAAAAACAGCTGAAACGCCACCCATTACGCCCGAAAATCCATTGGGCATAAACGGCGTCCAATTCTCAATATCTATATAAAAAGCGCCCACCACGATGACTAAAACGATGATGACCAATTTGATATACACCATCACGTTACTAAAGTTTTTAGATTCTTTGGTTCCGCGATAAACCAAATAGGTAATCAGCAAATTAATGATAACCGCTGGTAAGTCGAAAATGACTTTGAGGCTACCTATCATTGGTGCGTTATGCCATGCATTGATGCCCTCGCCAGGTTTGTTTCCAAGGAATGCCGAATGCGCAGATTGGTAATTTATAGTTAGCCATTCCGGCAGGTGAATATGAAACGTTTCGAGTAAATTGGTAAAATAGCCGCTCCATGAAAAAGCAATGTAAATGTTACCAATGGAATATTCCATAATCAATGCCCATCCAATAATCCAAGCAAAGATTTCGCCAAAAGAGACATAGGCATAGGTATAAGCACTACCCGAGACCGGCACACGAGAAGCAAATTCTGCATAACACATGGCGGTAAAACCACACGCGATGGCGCAGATTACATATAAAATCACCACGCCAGGACCGCCAGAAAAACAGGCGTTTCCAATAGCACTGAAAGTACCGCCACCAATGATGGCCGCTATTCCGAAAAACGTTAAATCTTTGACGGTTAAAACTTTATTTAGCCCTGTATGATCACCATCGCCGCCTTGTTGCAGTATTGTTGCGGTAGATTTTCTTCGGAATAATTTTGAAAAAGACATAAATACTATTTTTATAAATGGGTTAGTTAAACGAACAACTAGGGCAAAGTGTTGCCAATAATTACATTTTTGTTGAAACAAATATATAAAACCAAAAGGAATAATAGGAAATGTAAAATCTAAATATTCTTTTTAAGATTCGGAAGATGGCAAAATGCTATTCAAAAACCAAAACCAATAACTGCAATTCATCCTAAAAGTTAAGGTGGTTGCACACTCGCTAATGGAAACGATTGAAAAGAATCTTATTATAAACCAAGACAAAAAACGAATTTTGTCATTGGCAAAAATGACGTTGCAGAAAACAATCAACCGCTACAATCATGGAAGTTAATTAACTACAAACGACCTAATTCACAACCTATTTAATTGATTATAAACCCATCTCTAATTAATAAAAATCAATTATATGATTGAGTTATCAATGCATAACGAAATATGATGTGAGCCCATTGCTTTAAAACTGTTTTTAAAAGTACTTCTGCACTTTCAAAATAATTAATATTATACTCCAAGAAATTATATCTTTTATAGGAAAAATTTCCAGGTTTTACCGTTGACGCTATTTCTGAAATGGGCGAAAACATGAAAATTTACATCTTTGACGAAGCGGTAAACAACACAAAAAAGTGTAGTTGTTTTGGTATCTAAAAGACTTCACATTTGTAAATGGTCAATTGTTGAACGAAACCCAAACCAACAAAGCCGAGGTATTGGCAGAATTGGTTAGTCAAATTGCAGCAAACTAAACAGTATGAAGTTACCAATGATAAAACATTTGACACAATTCATTGAGGAAAATGACCAGGATTATCCAATTTTACCATATTGTTTGTAAAATCCAACCCATCTACGGATGTTATATTTTTCAGCTCCTTTTAGTTTAGAAACAAACCCATATGAATTCTGTTTTTCTAATACTAATTTTACACATTCAAGTTTAAATGTATAATCATACTTAACTTTTATTTCCATAAAAATACCCCCAAATAGTGTCTAACTTTTTGGGGGCAGTCTATATTGAGAGCGTTTTTTTTATTTATAATATTTATTACGCCACCAAAATGCGACCCTGACCAACAAAATTAATACTGGAACTTCTACCAAAGGACCAATAACTCCTGCAAATGCTTGACCACTATTGATGCCAAAAACACCAATTGACACAGCAATTGCTAATTCAAAATTATTCCCAGAAGCAGTAAAAGAAAGTGACACATTATCTCGATAACTTGCGCCAATATATTTCCCCACAAAAAACATTAAAGAAAACATTACGGCAAAGAAAATAACCAACGGTAGAGCAATCCGCACCACATCTAGTGGAATTTCTACAATCATTTCTCCTTTCAGACTGAACATAACCACGATGGTAAACAACAAGGCAATCAATGTGATTGGAGAAACAAAAGGGATGAATTTTTGGTTGAACCATTTGTCACCCCTATATTTTTTAATTGCATAACGACTAATGATAGCTGCTGCAAAAGGAATACCTAGATAAATACCTACTGTTTTGGCTATTTCAATAACCGTGATGTTAATTGACAACCCTTTTACTCCAAATAAGGGCATCATAATTTCCAAATAGAAATAAGCATACAAACTGAAAAAGAAAACCTGCAATAAGCTATTTATTCCAACTAATCCAGCCGTCAGTTCTCGATTGCCTTCAGCCAATTCGTTCCAAACAATAACCATGGCGATGCAAGGTGCTAATCCAATAATCATTAAACCTGTCATGTATTCTGGATAGTCTTTTAGAAATAGAATGGACAACAGAAACATTAAAAATGGCCCAACAATCCATGTGATTATAAAGGATGCAATAAGCAGTTTTGGTTTTTTGAACATCAAAGGGATTTTTGAAAAATCGACCTTTGTTAATGGCGGATACATCATCAAAATCAGACCTATTGCTAAAGGAATATTGGTGGTTCCAGAGGAATAGGAATTAATAAAATTCGAAGAGTTAGGAACGAAATATCCAATGCCAATGCCAAGAATCATGGCCAAGAATATCCATAAAGTCAAATAATTATCTAAAAAATTGAGTCTCTTTCTGCGATTATCCATAATTAGTTATTACTGGTTTGAATTTGGGAAAATACATAATACATTTCGCTTGCAATCTGTGTGCTACGTTCCAGATATTTCTCCGTTTGCAAATCCGTTTCGTCAAAGGCTTTGGGATCATCATAGCGAACAGGAATTCTTTTTTCGGCACCAGCAATGAATGGACAACCTTCATCCGCTTGCGAACAAGTCATAATTGCTAAAAAACCACTTTTGGGATTAAAAAAATTATCAAATTCTTTTGAAAACCCAATGATAGAAAGTTCGTTTTCAGAGAATTTAATAGCATATATGGGATTGGCTTCCTGACTAATTTTTTGGATTTTAAAACCTTGTGTTTCCAATGTATCGACTACTTTTGGAAACAAGGCGGTCGATTCTGTTCCGCCTGAATAACACTCCACATTTTTAATATTGCAATAAAAAGCCATTGTTTGCGCCCAAACTTGAGACAAATGACTTCGTCTTGAATTGTGTGTACAGATAAAATTCAACCTAACTACTTGATTTTTATCAACCTTATTTTGAATGTAGTCAATCAAAGGTTGCAATATTACTTTTCTGGAATCGGGCACAGCAATTAATGAAATCTCCTTTATGGAATGTGATAAAAATTCAAACATTGTCGTTTGTTTATAGGTTATTTAGTTTTTATAAAACTGCAAAAAATGAAATTTTGCTTGGTACCAAAAGGCGTATCATGGTCTTCAGTAGAACAGTCAATAAGGTCAAAATGTTTTGCGAAAACCAAGGGCAATGTTTTGACATTGTATTGCGTAATATCCAAGCCACTGCATTTTTTTGGACCTTCTTCTGAAAAAGTACCAATCACTAAGTTACCGCCAATAGCTAAGGAGTTAGAAACAATTTCGGCATATTTGTCAACCTCTTTTTTATTTGTCAAGAAATGAAATGAAGCGCGGTCATGCCAAAAATCAAACACTATATCTGTTTTAAAATCCAATACATCCGAAACTATAAAAGTCACATTTTTTGATTTGCTTCCT
>JBILYQ010000182.1:0-4856 GCA_044377655.1 Flavobacterium sp. | reverse complement strand
CTTCTGAACAAGACGCTCTTTTGTTGGAAAATAATTTGATAAAAACGCTGCAACCGCGCTATAATGTTTTGCTTCGGGATGATAAAACGTATCCTTGGATTTGTATTAAAAAAGAACCTTTTTCGCGGCTATTTCCCACTCGAAGAATGGTCAAAGATGGCTCTGAATATTTTGGTCCGTACACTAATTTTAAAACCGTAAACACGCTTTTGGATTTGATAAAAGAATTGTATCCGTTGCGAAATTGTAATTATGAGTTAACAAAATCCAATATTGATAGTGGAAAATTTAAAGTTTGTTTGGAATATCATATTGGCAATTGCAAAGGTCCGTGCGAAGGATATGAATCGCTTGAAAATTATCAAAAACAAGTTGATGCTATTCGCGAAATATTGAAAGGGAATTTTAAAGAAAGCTTGAAAAATTTTAAAAAGCTGATGCAAAGTTTGTCTGCCAACATGCACTTTGAAGAAGCTCAGAAAATCAAAGAAAAAATAAATGTGCTTGAGAATTATCAATCGCGATCCACGATTTTAAATCCCAAAATTTCGAATATTGATGTGTTTTCCATTATTTCGGACGAGACGATGGCGTATGTGAATTTTTTGCAAGTGGCTCATGGTGCCATAATTCGTTCGCATACTATGGAACTTAAGAAAAAATTAGACGAAACCGATGAAGAATTATTGCTGCTAGCCGTTGTGGAACTTCGGGAACGTTTTAAATTGTTATCGCGCGAAATTATTGTGCCTTTTGCACTTGATTTGGGCGAAAATGTGAAAGTGACTGTGCCACAATTGGGCGATAAAAAGCAAATTTTGGAACTTTCGGAACGCAATGCTAAATATTATCGAATGGACCAATTGAAGCAAATACAAATTGTAGATCCGGAACGACATACGAACAGAATTATGGCGCAGATGCAAAAGGATTTGCGGCTTTCGGTAGAACCGCGACATATTGAATGTTTTGATAATTCCAATATTCAAGGAACCAATCCTGTGGCTGCCTGCGTTGTTTTTAAGGATGGGAAACCGAGTAAAAAAGACTATCGTCATTTCAATATAAAAACAGTAGAAGGGCCGAATGATTTTGCTTCGATGGAAGAAGTGGTTTACAGACGGTACAAACGAATGCTGGATGAAAGCCAACCTTTGCCACAATTAATCATTATTGATGGTGGAAAAGGACAACTTTCTTCGGCCCTAAAAAGTATTGATGACTTGGGATTGCGCGGAAAAATTGCCATAATCGGGATTGCAAAACGATTGGAGGAATTGTTTTATCCTGGCGACAGCATTCCGTTGTATTTGGATAAAAAGTCGGAAACGTTGAAAGTTATTCAACAGTTGCGTAACGAAGCCCACCGATTTGGAATTACTTTTCATCGCGACAAGCGAAGTAAAGCGGCGTTGAATTCATCGGTAGAATCTATTCCTGGAATTGGCGAGAAAACGATGTTGACGTTAATAAAACATTTTAAAAGTGTTAAAAGATTGAAATTGGCTTCTGAAAAAGAAATATCTGAAGTTGTTGGGGTGTCAAAAGCCAAAAAAATTTCCGAATTTTACCAAATAAGTAAATCTTAATTTCTAATTATGAAAAAAATCATTTTACTTCTTCTAAGTTTATGTTTTCTTCATGCAGCTGTGGCTCAAGATATGATCAAGAAGACTCGTCCAAAGATTGGATTGGTGCTTAGTGGTGGCGGCGCAAAAGGATTTGCCCACATTGGTGTTTTGAAAGTTTTGGAAGAAGCTGGATTGAAGGTTGATTATATTGGCGGCACGAGTATGGGCGCCGTGGTTGGCGGATTATATGCTTCGGGTTACAATGCTACTCAGATAGATTCTATTTTTCATAACACTAATTTTGATGAATTAATTCAAGATTATATTCCTCGTTCTTCAAAAAGTTTTTATGAAAAGAAAAATGATGAAATGTATGCTATTTCATTGCCTTTTAAAAAATTCAGAGTTGGAATTCCGATAGCTCTTTCCAAAGGAATGTACAATTACAATTTGCTGGCAAAACTAACACATAAAGTTCGTCATGTTCGTGATTTTAATCGGTTGCCAATACCATTCGTATGTATTGCCACCGACATTGAAGCGGGAGAACAAGTTATCTTAAACAAAGGCTATTTGGCGCAAGCTATGTTGGCCAGTTCAGCATTTCCTTCACTTTTTTCTCCTGTTGAGATAAATGGAAAATTATTGATAGATGGTGGAGTGACTAATAATTATCCTGTGGAAGAGGTTCGGAAAATGGGCGCTGATATAATAATTGGGGTTGATGTTCAAGATGATTTGAAAGACAGGAACTCATTGAAAGATGCCACTAAAATATTGGTTCAGATTACTAATTTGGACATGATAAAGGATATGAAAAGGAAAATTCGTTTGACGGATATTTATATCAAGCCCAGCGTGAGCAATTTTGGAGTTATTTCATTTGATGAAGGGAAAACAATTATTAAAAAAGGGGAAGAAGCCACTTTTGCAGTTTATGAGCAAATTATAAAGTTAGTAGATTCAACTCAAAAACATAAAGTTGAACCTTTTCATACGGTCAATGATACAATACGTCTCAAAAACATTAGCATTAATAAATTAGATAATTTTACTAGAGCTTATATCATTGGTAAGTTGCAATTTAAACCAGGAAAAGATATTACTTACAGCGATTTAAAACTAGGAATTAATAATTTAAATGCTACACAGAATTTTAGTGGTATTACGTATAGTCTTGAAAAAAACAAAGAGGAAGACGACTTGAAAATCAATTTAACAGAGAACGCTGTAAAAACCTATTTGAAATTTGGACTTCATTATGATGGATTGTATAAAAGCACTATTTTGGTCAATTTGACCCATAAAAAAGCCCTTTTCAAAAACGACGTTTTTTCTTTTGATGTTGGTCTTGGTGACAATGTTAGGTACTATGTAGATTATTATGTTGATAATGGATTTTACTGGAGTTTTGGGTTCAAATCAAGATATAATAAATTCAATAGAAATATAGCAACAGATTTTAGTAACGGAGAATTGTTTACAGAATTAGGACTTAATACAATCAATATTGACTTTTCGGATTTTTCAAATCAAGTGTATGTTCAAACGGTATTTATTCAAAAATTTTTAATAGGTGCTGGACTTGAACAAAAAAGATTAAAAATAAAGTCTCAAACATTAGAAGATGGCTCAACACTTTTTGAAAAAAGCGATTACACCAGTGTTTTTGGCTACATGAAATACGATTCTTTCGACAATAAATATTTTCCTAAAAAGGGCTGGTATTTTTCTGGAGATTTTCAATCTTTCCTTTATTCAACGGATTATACCAATCAATTCAATAAATTTTCTATTGCCAAAGGCGATTTTGGGTTTGCCAAAACATTTTATAAAAAAGCAACCATTAAAGTTCAATCCGAGGCAGGTTTTGCAATTGGACCAGAAAGTGTTCATTTTTTTGATTTTGTGCTTGGGGGTTATGGATTTAATACAATCAATAATTTCAAACATTTCTATGGCTATGATTTTTTGAGTATTGCAGCCAATAGTTATATTAAATCTTGTTTCACAATAGATTATGAAATTGCAAAAAAGAACCATCTTAATTTTTCTGCAAATTATGCCAATATTGAAGACAATCTTTTTAAAACGGGAGATTGGCTTTCAAAACCGAAGTACAATGGCTATGCAATTGGCTATGGCTTAGAAACGGCTTTAGGACCTTTGGAAATAAAATACACATGGTCGCCCGAATTGAGTAAAGGGTTCACTTGGTTTAGTGTTGGTTTTTGGTTTTAAATTATTATACATAACAATAAAATAATATTTTTGCAATAATGTTGCATAAAAAACTATATTTGAAATCGTAATTAATTAAAGCATCAATTTTATGTCTATTTGGAAAAGAAAACCACTATCACAATTATTAAATGAAGCTTCTGAGTCTGAAAAAGGATTAAAGAAAACACTAACGGCATCAGGATTGGTAGCCTTAGGAATTGGAGCCATTATTGGAGCAGGATTGTTTTCAATTACTGGCTTGGCGGCATCTATGAACGCCGGTCCGGCAATTACTATTTCGTTTTTAGTCGCGGCATTTGGCTGCATTTTTGCGGGATTGTGTTATGCAGAATTTTCTTCAATGATTCCCGTTGCAGGGAGTGCTTATACGTACTCTTTTGCTACTATGGGTGAGTTTGTAGCCTGGATTATCGGCTGGGATTTAGTATTAGAATACGCTGTTGGAGCTGCAACCGTTTCCATTAGTTGGTCCAGATATTTAGGTAAATTTTTAGGCGGCTATGGTATTCATATAGACGATGCTTACATGCTTTCGCCTTTTGAAGGAGGAATTATCAACATGCCAGCGGTATTCATTGTTATGGTAATGTCATTAATTCTAATACGAGGAACAAGAGAGTCGGCCTTCATAAACGGTATCATTGTTCTTTTGAAAGTTACAGTAGTTTTAGTTTTTATCGCCGTAGGATGGCAATACATTCGACCAGAAAATTACACGCCTTATATTCCTGAAAATACAGGAAAATTTGGAGAGTTTGGTTTCTCTGGAATTATTAGGGCTGCTGCAATTGTTTTCTTTGCCTATATTGGTTTTGATGCGGTATCAACCGCTGCTCAGGAGGCCAAAAATCCAAGACGCGACATGCCGATAGGAATATTATTGTCATTAGCAATTTGTACCATCCTTTACATACTTTTTGCTCACGTAATGACGGGTGTTGTGAATTACGAGGCATTTGCAGGAAAAGATGGTATTGCGCCAGTAGCAATAGCCGTTGAGGCAATGGGAACTGTTGGTCCAGACGGTATGATTACACCGGC
>JBILYQ010000014.1:0-14311 GCA_044377655.1 Flavobacterium sp. | reverse complement strand
ACGATTTAAAAAAAAGAGGAATTAAATTTGTTGGTTCAACAGTGGTTTACGCACACATGCAAGCCACCGGAATAGTGAATGATCATGTGAAAAATTGTTGGAAAATACAAGAATAAAAAAAACCGGCAATAAATATATTGTCGGTTTTTGTCTTATAAAGAGGAACTTATTCTTTGATTAATTTGATAGTGTTTCCATCACTGTTTTTAACAAAATAAACACCCGATGAAAGCAAAGAAACATTTAATTCTTTAACCTCAACTCCCTTCAAAACACTTTTTCCTGAGATGTCATAAATACTTACCGTTGAAAATTCATTGAAGTATATTATGTTTTCCTTTACAGGATTTGGATATACACTGAATTTATTTTGATTTAATTCAAATTCAGTAGTTGATAAAGTGGTTGCAGCAGAAACTGTAACCATGTCTAAACGAACTTTTCCAGTAATAGCATATGTTGAAGTAGATTTTGAAGCAAGATAGTTTCCTGTTGTTGGATCAAAAGCACTTACAACTCTAAAGGCAACATTTGCATTGTTATCTAGTACTGTGACTGCTGATAAATCTACCGAACGCAAATTATACCATACATCACCTGTGCCAGTAGCGGCAGGTGTGAAAGTAAATAACTGAGCATCAACCCAAATTGGACTTCCAGCGGTTCTGTCAGCTGTATATTGAATAACATAAGTGTTATTAGAAGTATTACTTAATCTTTGATCAAAACGAAAAGTAATATCAGCATAACCAACAGTACTAACATTAATTTGAGCTCCAGCAGTTTTATTTCCTACACCTAAAGCAGGATAATTGGTTGTAACCAAACCGAAATTTGTTTGAGGTGTTGTATCTAATAAATCTGTACTCCCTACACCACTTGCAAAAGGTGTTGTTGCATCTGTAGTCGCGCCACCAGCAACAACTAAAGTTCCTGTTCCAATTGCTGGCGTAGGATTAGCTGCACCACCTAGAACTGAAGCAGCATCAACACCATTAAAATTCCATTGTACCAATGTTGTTTGGCTCCATATAACATTTGAAACCAACAAACATAAAGTTACTATAAGATTGTAATTGTTTTTCATTGTATATATATTTAATTTGTTAGTATTTAATTTATTACAAAATTAAGAAAAAATTCTTAAACAAACTGAATTTCAAAATTTTAAGAAAATAAAAAGACAACTAGAAAATCTGAATTTCTTCGGCGGTTAGGATTTTGATAAAAGTTTCTCTAGATATCTCAAATGCACCCAAACTTTCTAGGTGTTCGTTATGAACTTGACAATCCAAAAGGGTGTATTTATTTTCTTTTAAGTGGTTGACCAAAGTAATAAAAGCCACTTTACTGGCATTGGAAACCTTGGAAAACATGCTCTCCCCACAAAAAACATGACCTAAATCAATGCCGTATAACCCGCCAACCAAAATACCATCTTGCCAAACTTCAATAGATTTTGCAATTCCGAGTTGATGAAGTTTTACATACGATTCGATAATATCATCGGATATCCATGTGCCCACTTGACCTCGCCTAGTTATTTGCATACAATTTGAAATAACTTCTTTGAAATTTTGATTGAAAGTAATCGTAAAAATGCCCCTATTGAGAATGTTTCTCATGCTTTTGGAAACTTTAAAAGTAGCTGGATAAACGACCATTCGTTCTGATGGCGACCACCACAATATGGGTTCGTGAGGCTCATACCAGGGGAAAATACCACTTTTGTAGGCCAACAGTAAACGCTCGATGGACAAGTCGCCGCCTATGGCCAAAATACCTTCATAGGAAGCTTCTTCAACTGGAGGGAAATATAATTTTTTAGTTAAAAAGTACATCTTTTATATTCGAAGTTTGAAATACAATTTAATGAATACTTAAAAAGTCAGAAACTAGAAAAAATTCTAACTTCTGACTTTTAATTTTTGACAATTCTTTAGATTAAAAAGGCAAGTCGTCGTGCTCTTCTTCTTTGAAATCTGTTGCCGGAGCAAATGCCTCTGCTGCTGGCATGGCTGGCATTTGTTGTGCTGTTGGTGCTTCTGATTGCAATTTTTCAATTCTCCAACCTTTAATTGAATTAAAATATTTTGTTTCACCTTGTGGATTTACCCATTCTCTTCCACCTAAATTGATAGAAACTTTTACATTTTCTCCAACTGAAATAGTATTTAACAAATCACTTTTATCTTGAACAAATTCAATCATGATACTTTGTGGATACTGCTCATCGGTAGTAACAACTAATTCTCTTTTTTTGAATGTTGGGCTTACTTGTTGCTCTGCACCAACCACTTTTACTTTTCCTGTAACTTCCATAATATACTTGTTTATTGTTTTGCTAAAAGCACTTTCCAAGCGGTCAACGCTTCATTTTTTTCTAAATATTGTTTTGCTAATTGGTGTTTTTTTACTTCATCATCAGCACTCAAAACACCTTTCACTTCAAAATTCTGTTTTACAAATATAGTAATTTCTTCTTCTGTAGGCAATGCTTCTACGTTCCCTAATTTTCCTAAATCATTTCCGTTAAAAATAGCGCTTTGTTTGATAAAATTTGGAATCATGTCTACACCAACACCAAAAGTTGCTAAAGGTTTTTCTACCTCAAATAATCCCTGATTAGAGCGAGAATACCAATTGCCTCCCAAACGGGATACTAAATCAATTTTATATTGGTCTATATAGCCGTTTTCATCTAATATTTCTTCCTTGATGTGAATTTTCACTACTTCGCAAATAATCAAATTGCCTGCACCGCCTTCTTCTCCCAAGGCAATGATTTCATTTACTTTGCATTCAAATTGAACGGGGCTTTCTGCCACGCGATAAGGCTTTATAATATCCGAAGGCAACATGGTCAATCCTGACTTTAAGAACTCATTAACGCCATCAGCATACTCTGTGCTTGACAATGACATTTGCTGTACAATATCATAATTTACTACGTTAATAACCACTTGTTTTGTTGCCTCACAATTTATCAAAGTGTGTTTCACGGTATTGTTTCGAACGCGTCGTGCTGGCGAAAAAACCAAAATAGGAGGGTTGGAACTGAACACATTAAAAAAGCTAAATGGAGATAAATTAGGCTTACCACTTGCACTTACAGTACTTGCAAAAGCAATAGGTCTTGGAGCAACGGCACTTTGCAAATATCCTTGGAGTTGGGCTGGAGAAAGTTCCTTAGGTTCAATACTTTTCATATAAACATTTTGGGTCAAAGATAAAATTTTCCCATTCAGAATGAAAGTTTAAAGCAATTTAGTTGAAGCACATTCCTAATTTGCACAACTCTATTTGATGTTTCAAAAAATGTATTTGAATTTTCTAAGAGCGCCCAATTTTGCAATGGCAATAATTTTTGATTACTTTTAAAGAAAAATTATTACATGCAATTTTCCGAAAGAAGAAACGTTACCCGATGGACAATTATTGTTGCTTCCTTCTTTATTATCACTCTGATTCTATGGAATACCTATACTTTTTTCCAGATTTTCAAAAATGAAGAACGTGTTAAAATGCAAAATTGGGCATTGGCTCAAAAAAAAATCAACAGTGCCAATATCGATACTGATATTGAACTTCCCTTTCAAATTATTCAAACGGCAACAATCCCAATAATTGAAACCGAGAAAGACTCTATAGTAAATAACAAAAATATTGAAGAGGATATTTTAAAAGATAATGTAAAATTACAAAAATTTCTAACAAAATTAAAAAACCAAAACGAGCCAATTTTGATGGAAGGCGCAGATGGAAAAACACATTATTTGTATTATGGCGACTCTTCATTATTGAATAAATTAAAATATTATCCCATTGCATTATTGTTGATTATTGTTCTTTTTGGAGGCTTGGTTTATAACTTTTATCGGAGCACGAAAATGGCCACCCAAAACAAACTTTGGGCAGGAATGGCAAAAGAAACAGCACATCAAATTGGAACACCCTTGTCTTCCTTGATTGGTTGGGTCGAAATTATGAAAGCCGATAACGTTGACCAAACTACCATAAGTGAAATCGAAAAAGATATCAATCGACTTCAAACCATAGCAGACCGATTTTCGAAAATTGGGTCCGAACCTGTTTTGGAATTGAAAAACATTATAACAGAAACCGAACAATCTTTTGATTATTTACAATCCCGATTTTCAAAACAAGTGGTGTTTTCTTTTAAAGCCCCAAAAACTCCAATTATGATTTCCATAAATCCAATTCTTCACAGTTGGACCATTGAAAACCTAGTAAAAAATGCTATTGATGCCATGAAAGGAAGAGGAAAAATATCTGTAGAAATAGAAAATGAGGGAAGTTTTGTAAAAATAAAAGTTTCGGATACTGGAAAAGGAATTCCTAAGAACCAATTTAACCGGATTTTTGAACCTGGATTTACCACCAAAAAGCGCGGTTGGGGTTTGGGATTATCATTGACAAAAAGGATTGTTGAAGAATACCACAAAGGCAAAATAAAAGTCTTGAACTCCGAAATCGGAAAAGGAACTACGATACAAGTAAGTTTTAAAATATCATAAAAAAATCCCGATTACTCGGGATTTTGTATTTATAAATTTTTCTGAATAGCCATTGCTAAAGCTTCAAATTCTTCTTTTGTCAAGCTGACTTTTCGTTGAAAACGCATGTCGTCCATCTCCTGTAAAGGAATTAAATGCACATGAGCATGTGGCACTTCTAAACCAACAACGGCAACACCAATTCTTTTGCATTCTATAGTCTTCTCCAAGGCAATGGCAACTTTTCTCGAAAACTGCATCAATCCTAGATAAAGTGTTTCTTCCATATCGAAAATCTTATTGATTTCCTGCTTCGGGATACAAAGTGTGTGTCCTTTTGCATTTGGATTTACATCCAAAAAAGCCAAATAATTTTCGTCTTCAGCTATTTTGTAACAAGGAATTTCTCCGTTTATTATTTTAGTGAAAATACTTGACATTCTTTAGTCTCTTGAAATTTCTAAAACTTCAAATCTTAAAACACCATTTGGAACGGTAATTTCGGCTACTTCACCAACCGATTTTCCTAGTAAACCTCTGCCAATTGGCGAACTTACTGATATTTTTCCGGTTTTTAAATCGGCTTCGCTTTCGGCAACAAGAGTGTATTTCATCTCCATGCCGTTTGCCTGATTTTTAATTTTGACATTAGACAAAACCAATGCTTTTGAAACATCTAGTTGCGACTCATCAATTAATCGAGCATTAGCATTAACTTCTTCTAATTTTGCTATTCGCATTTCAAGCATTCCTTGCGCCTCTTTTGCCGCATCATATTCTGCGTTCTCGGATAAATCTCCTTTATCTCTTGCTTCAGCTATATCAGCCGATGCTTTTGGACGCATCACGCTTTTCATATAATCCAATTCTTCTCTAAGCTTTTTTAATCCTTCTGCTGTATAATACGATATTGCACTCATAATTTCATAATTTATATAAATAGAAAAAATCCCATCGGAACGGGATTTCTTTCCACAAAGATATTGTTTTTTATTTTATTTCAATTTTATTGCGCTACATAGCACATGTCAAAGTTAAATAAATTAATTTTGTTTCAACATACTTGTATAACTATTTTTCAATGAAAAAACATTTAATCCTTTTTCTGATTTTACCTTTTATAGTATCTTGTGACGGCGGAAGTTTTAACAACAGAAACCCTTACATCCCAAATTATGCCGTTTCATTAATAATTAATTTGAATTTACCACAATATAGCAGCCTTCAATTTGTGAGCAATTATGCTGTTGATTACTCGCAAGGAGCTAAAGGAATAGTCATTTTCAATACCGGAAGCGGCTACAATGCCTTTGATTTAGCCTGCCCAAATCAAGAGTTGAGTTCCTGTTCCACAATGACCATTAGCGGAATTGACGCCACTTGCCCATGCGACAGCGCAGTCTACAGTCTGTTCTCAGGACAAAGCCCTGGACTAGAATATCCCATGAAACAATATCGTGTTCAGGTTGATGGAAATACGCTAACCGTTTATAATTAAAAACCATCTTGCTGTTAAGCAAGATGGTTCTAAAATTAATTCTTCAAAACATTAAAATTTTAAAGTCATTCCTGCTATAAAATTAATCCCAGCTTGCGGATAAAACCCAGCATCCTCTTGTGTAACAACACTTCCTGGATTGCTAAAATCATCATCGTACGTATAAAAATATCCGTTTGATTCATATTCTAAATCTAAAAAATTGTTTACCATGGCCGAGAAAAGGATTGATTTTAAACCTTTATTTATTTTCCAATCATACGTAATATTCAAATCATTGATAAAATAAGCATCCAAATTTGATGTTTCCGAATCGATGTTTGCCATGTATTGCTTGCCAACAAATTTAGATAGTAATGCTATCTTGAAATTTTTTACAGGTAAATAAGCAATCCCGTTTCCAGCAACAATACTTGGCGAAAAAGCAATGTCTGTAGTGCCTATGTTTTGTAAAACACCATCTCGCTGAAAATAGAAATCTTGGTTTTTATTCTGGCTAAGCGTAATGTTTGGGCTTAAAATTAATTTATCCATAATGGCAATTGTGGACTCAACCTCTAAGCCTATGCGATAACTTTTACCACTGTTGGTAAAAACAGGAGAACCAACATCGTTCAAGGCGCCTGTTAACACTAATTGGTGATTGTAATTCATGTAAAAAGCATTGGCAGTAACTTTCACTTTTTCCGAGTTATATTTCCACCCTATTTCGTAATCTAACAAGCGTTCTGGCCGAACACTTCCGCTTTCATAATCGTCGCGTCTTGGTTCTTTATTGGCAACACCAAAATAGCCATAAAAAGAATTCTTATCATTCATTTGATAGTTCAACCCTAGCTTTGGATTAAAAAACCGGAAAGTGTCATTGACATCGCTAAACCTGACGCTTGTGGCTTGATAAAAAACCATTCGGTATTGTAAATCAGCAAAAAAATTGAGTTTCCCTAGTTGCTGCGACACTTTTCCAAAAAAGTTTATTTCGTCTTTGTTTCCAATATCGTTATAATAACGATTTGTGTTGGGCACATAATATTGTGTCCAAACCACTTCTCCAAAATGCTTTCCTAAATAACGGTTGGCAGCTCCGCCAATTAAAACATCTGTTGAAGGAGTTTTGTGATTCAATGAAAATGTGGTGCCAAAAAAGTCGTTGTCCAGCCATCTTTTTCTAACTAAATCAGCAACTGTATTACTCTGAAAATCGGGCAAATTATAATCGGCAAAGGCTTCATCTTCTTTGTATTGTTTAAAATATCCTTTACCGATAGTGTAATGTAAAGCGGCATTTGAAATCCATTTTTCGGACCATTTTTCGGACCAATGTAGTTGAAAATGGTTTTGCCAATAGTTATCGGTTTCGTCCTCATAGAATTTTATGTTTCCAAATTCATCTGTATATATTCCCGCTAAATTAAAAGTACGGTCGTTTTTTAATTTTTCAGGATCTTCAAGTCCATACCATGCTTGGTAGGTTTTTTCTTTTCCTCCAAAAGCAAGTGCTTTGATTAAAGTAGTTTTGGCAACATAATTAGCATTAAAAAAATAGCCAAACATTCTAGAGGAAGCTCTATCAATATATCCATCAGAGGCTATATTCGAAAGTCGTGCATTGATTTCAAAATTATCATGCAAGCCCGTCCCAAAAGCTAAAGTGTGTTTACGAGTTCCAAAACTTCCGATGGAGTTGGCAATTTCGGCATAGGTTTTTTCTTGATACGATTTGGTTTGCATGTTTAAACTGGCGCCAAAAGCTCCCGCACCGTTTGTTGAAGTTCCGACACCGCGTTGCAATTGAACGCTTTCAAGTGAAGAAGCAAAATCAGGTAAATTGACAAAAAATGTACCTTGACTTTCGCTGTCATTAAACGGAATGCCATTTAAAGTTACATTAATTCGAGAGCCATCTGCGCCACGAACACGCATATAGGTGTAGCCTACGCCATTTCCGGCATCGGTTGTAGTCACTACTGAGGGCAAATAATTTAGCAAAACGGGGATGTCCTGCCCTAAATTTCGCAGTGCGATTTCCTCTTTTGAAACGTTACTAAATGTGATTGGGTTTTTACCTATTGCTCTAACGGAGGCAACAATTACCTCATCAAGTTGATTGACTTTTGTGGTATCTTTTATTTTTTGTTGAGAAAATGAGAGAAAAGAAAATAGAGAAAAGAAAATAGTCGCCGCTATTATCTTTGTGTTTTGTGCTTTGCGCCTTGTGCTTTTTGTGTAAAATAAAATATTCATTCGTAAAATTATTACGAATAAAAAGAGGTAATTATTCTTTGATTAAAAATAAATTGTTTGTTTCCTATGACAATTTTATAGCGTGCACACCATAAATTAGCTTGTCATTTATTCCCTTAGCAACATTACTTGCCCAGGTTCATTGGGTATAATCTCAGCTCGTCATTTAGAGCACCCCTTTTTGAGACAGGGCAAAGTTAGAAAAAGATATTTATATATTCCAAAAGATATCCGTTCAATTTTGAAATTTATTCCAAAGTGGGTTTCCTTCTGTTTTGTTTAATTTCCGAAATGTTTTTCTTGTCTTTGATTCTTTTCCTAATTATCGATTTAGGAACTTTTGTGACTTTTCTGATTTTGGGAATAATCAAAGCATTTCTAATGATTTCTATAAAACGTTTGATGACAATTGTTTTATTTTTAAGTTGGCTTCTATCTTCATCGCAATTTAAAATCAAGAGGTTATCAGCAGTAAATCGAGAAGGTATTTTTGATACTATCAAGGATTTTTCCTCTTCAGACAAGGCTTTTGAAGTAGTCAAATCAAAAGTCAACACTACTTTTGACGACACTTTATTAACGTTTTGTCCGCCAGCACCCGAGCTTCTAACGGCTTTGAAATTTAATTCCGAAATTAATTTTTCTGTTTCCATTACTGCGGTTGGTGTGCCGGTTTTAGCAAATCGTTGACTGTTTTTACAGGATTAAACGTAACTAATGGCACTTGAACAAATACAGTAATCCATTTTGCCATGGCGCCATTCCAAAGCCCAGGAAGTTCGTAGGCTTTTAGTTCATTTCCATTTTTGTTTTTCGTTACAACAAAACCAGTTTTGTGATTAACAAACTGCAATAAATCAAATTTTTCTCCTTTGTGATTTTTTATGGCACAAACTAAATCAACGGGGTTAAAATGGGTCGATTTGGCTACTATTGCCATTTGTTCGGGATTGTTTGAGTCAATTTGTGAGCTTTCCACAATTTGCAATGAAAGATTCCCCTTAGAATCACTAACCCAAAATGGTCCGCCACCAGGTTCTCCTTCGTTTTTCACCATGCCACAAACTCGAATTGGTCTGTCTAATTTGTCTTTGATAAATGCAATTTTATTTTCTAAAGTATACTTATTAAAATCGTCTATAATCGCAACATTCAGACTTTCGTTCATAAAACGGATAATGGTTTCAATGTCATTTTCATTGATCACCCCATTGTCAATTTGATACAGACAATCAAAAATTTGCTCTTGCAGATTTAACAATATTCCAGCCAAAGCCTTTTTGTATAGCGCAATTTCTTCAATATGATTTTGGATAACATTGTCGATGTTTTTTATAAAAATCACATCGGCATCTAAGTTATTTAAATTGTTAATCAACGCACCATGACCAGCAGGACGAAACACAAGATTGCCTTTTTCGTTTCGAAAGGGTTCGTTATTCAAATCTACGGCAATGGTATCTGTGGCCTTGTCTTGAAAAGAGAAACCAACATGCAGCGTTGTCATCAATTTATCTTGTATTTTCACTTTTACCGAGTTGATGACCTCTTCAAATAATTGCTGATGGCTTTCGGAAACGGTAAAATGCAAATGGGAAATGGAATTTGAACTTGCATAAAACGCGCACTCGTTCAAATGTTCTTCAACGGGCGTGGCAATGTGATTCTTATATTTATGAAAATCCAATACTCCTTTTGGTTTATTGGCAAAATCAAAATATTCCGAAGAGAGCATCATGCGTATAAAGTGGTAATTTTTTTTATCTCTTTCCCAAGAATTAAAATCGGGAAAAGTGTCTATTAATTTATCATTCACCTTTTGATAGAAAGGGAACTTTTCTAAACCAACCAAAAACATGGGGAGGTTTTTTTCCTTTTTCCTATTGATGTAGGCATTAATCGACTCGTTTTCTATGTCAAATTCATTCAGAAATTCATTCAGAAACTTAAACATCCTGCTGGCAGCTCCAGAAGCGGGAACAAACTTTTTAAGTTTTAAGCCCTTCTTTTTTTGGTCAAAACTCTGAGCATATAATTCAAAATCATCCTCTGCTAGTTTAAAAATACCATCGTAATTTATTGCCGGCCTGTCTAAAATTATTTTTGACACCCCTTTTTCGAAAATAGTTAACTGATTTTGGATGGCATCCAATGAAATTCCATGCTCATAAATCTGCACAAAATCATGGGATGAAAAACCCATTTCTTTGGCTTTTTCTAAATTATTAATGGCTTCAATTGCTTTTTGTAATCTTTCGTCGCTATCGCCAGAAAGGGTTATAAAAGGCTTTTGATTTTCTATTAACGCGTTTTTAAACATTTGAAAGGCAGCTACCCTTTCATTGGGATTGTCTCTCAAATCGTCTTTTTCCCAAGGAATATCAATATCGGTCAAAAAGAACAAATCATATTTGTGCTTTTTGGCAGCCTTGTCTAAACTTGGGTCGCAAAAATTATAATAAATTTCAGAAAACACTTTGGTCACCATCAAATTCGTGTCGCAAAAAAGTACTTTATTAGCTATCAATAAAGCTTCGTTTTCCAATCGTATTTGTCCTATGGCAATGGGCAACAAATCTTCGGGCTCACATATTTGCTGCCTTGTGTCCCATTTTTCTTGAAGATAGTCACGGGCAAATTCGGGTGCCCAAACGGTGTCAAAATGTTCCGCCAATTGTTTTGCCAAAGTGGTTTTTCCGGTACTCTCTGGCCCAAAAAGGGTTATTTTGATTGTATTTGACTGCTGTTGTTTAAGGTTTTCTTCCATTCTATATAGCCAAAAACGGCAATTATTGTAAAAATAAAATATTGGATACTTGTAAAAGTATATCCTTTAGCAAAATACATTGGTATGGAAATAACATCGCCTAGTATCCATAAAATCCAATTCTCGACCTTCCGTCTCGCCATGAGCCACATTCCAACAAAGAAAATGCCAGTGACAAGAGTATCAACGTAGGAAGTCCAATGGGTAAATTTATCAAAAAAAGTGTAAACCGCAACTACAAATAAGATTGTTAGCAGAAAAATAATGGCAGACCACTTTTTTTCGGCAGTTGTCATTCTGGAAATGGGAAACTGAACGACATCATTCTTGGTTCGGGTCCAATGATACCATCCATAAACACTCATAATTACATAATAAAAATTAATCATCATGTCACCAAGCAATGACCACTTCCAAAGCAAATACACATAAATGGCGGTATTGATTATTCCTGTTGGAAAAACCCAAATGTTGTCTTTTTTGGCATACCAAACACTCAATAACCCAAAGAGTACGGCGGTGATTTCCAAAACAATCTCATGGTTTGGATAATTCTTGTATTGGTCAAAAAGGAATTCTACCATGTGTTAAAAAAGTTAGAATCATTCTCAAAAGCCGTTCCAATGACAACCAAATCGGCACCAGCTTCAAAGGCTTCCTCAATTCCTTTTTTGGAACGAATTCCGCCGCCCACGATTAACGGAATGGTTATTTTGCCAGCCACTGTCTTTATCATTTCAGGGGGAACCGGATTTTTGGCGCCGCTTCCCGCTTCGAGATACATTAATTTATTGCCTATCAACTCGCCTGCTTTTGCGGTTTGGGCAACATATTCGGGATTATTTCTTGACAACGGCTTGGTCTTGCTGATTCTTTCCACAGCCGTTTCGCTTCCGCTCTCTATCAAAATATATCCAGTGGATATGATTTCCAAGTTCGTTTTTTCTAAAATAGGAACCGCTTCAATTTGCTGTTCAATTAAGTAATCCGGATTTCTGCCTGAAAGTAACATTAGGAACAAAATCCCGTCGGCATGAGTGGAAATTTGAGAAGAATTACCAGGAAACAATAAAACGGGCAGATTCGTTTTTTGCTTCAATTGAAGGAGTAGTTCATCCAGATGATGCCCATCAAAAGAACTTCCTCCAACAAACAAATGGGTTGCTGGCGATTTGACAATTTTTGCTATAACTTGGTCCATGTTGTCCAAAACAATTTTGTCAGGATCAAGCAGAATGGCTAGCAATTTCCTTTTCCGGGATTTTGCTTCAAGTATTTCTTGGTACTTATTTTTCATTTTTCAAAAACCCAAACCATGGTGTAATTTTCTATTTCTTCGAACTGCACTTCAAACTCTTGTTCTGCTCCATTAAAACGCAAGAAGGCAGTGGCTTTCTTGTCTGTAATTTCAAATGGCGACGCAAAGATATGGTCTTTGAAACTAATCCCAACCTCATTCCTAACCTTGAAAACAGACTCTTTAATTCCCCATACTACTGTTAATTTAGAAATAAAATCAGCATTGTTTTCTTTTGCCAAATAAATAAATTCTTCTTCGGCAAATTTAGTGGCAATAATTTTAATTTTTTCTCTGCGCTGTTCTATATCAATTCCACTATTTTTATCGCTTAAGATAATGGCAGAAAATTCGAAGGAATGAGAAATAGAAATGTGCGTTCCATCATTTAAATGGGGCTTGCCAAAGACATCATAATACAAGTCAAAATCAGTGTAACCGGCCTCTACAAGTAGTTTTCTGACACTCAAAAACCCTTTTTGATGGCTTTCAGATTGCATGTTTTCTAGTCGGGCTAAGGAAACATCCTTCAACGCAACCGCTCTAAAAAGCTCGTCAAAAGTTTCGGTTATTTTCCAAACTAAAATTTTGGTTTTTCGTTCTAAATCAATGATTTTATAGAGAGCCATTTTTATTTTGGAATTATCTGTTTGTATTTCAGAAAATTAAGCACTTAAACATTTCATAAAAATTGGCGAAAGCTTTTTTAAATGCGTTGTAATTGCGTAAATTTGCAAAAAATTTTTAGCTAATACAAATATAAAATAGATGAGTACACAAACTTTACCATTTGTAGCTTTTAAAGTGAAAGACATTTCGCTTGCAGCTTGGGGAAGAAAAGAGATTGAACTAGCGGAAGCTGAAATGCCAGGATTAATGGCGCTTCGCGCTGAATACAAAAACGAACAACCTTTGAAAGGTGCTCGTATAGCAGGATGTTTGCACATGACAATCCAAACTGCGGTTTTAATTGAAACGTTAATTGCACTTGGTGCTGAAGTTACTTGGAGTTCCTGTAACATTTTCTCTACACAAGATCAAGCTGCCGCTGCTATTGCTGCTGCCGGAATTCAAGTATATGCTTGGAAAGGGTTGAACGAAGTTGATTTTGACTGGTGTATTGAGCAAACTTTATTCTTTGGTGAAGACAGAAAACCATTGAACATGATTTTGGATGATGGTGGCGATTTGACCAATATGGTTATTGACCGTTTCCCAGAATTGGTTGCTGGAATTAAAGGATTGAGCGAAGAAACGACTACTGGAGTTCACCGTTTGTACGAACGAGTAAAAGCGGGAACATTGCCAATGCCTGCTATCAACGTGAATGACTCGGTTACTAAATCGAAATTTGACAACAAATATGGCTGTAAAGAATCGGCTGTTGATGCGGTTCGTCGTGCAACTGATATTATGTTGGCAGGAAAAAGAGTTGTGGTTTGTGGTTATGGCGATGTTGGAAAAGGAACTGCTGCTTCCTTTAAAGGTGCAGGTTCAATTGTAACCGTTACCGAAATTGACCCAATCTGTGCATTGCAAGCTGCAATGGACGGTTTTGAAGTTAAAAAATTAGCTACTGTTATTGCTACTGCAGATATTGTATGTACAGCTTCAGGAAATAAAGATATCGTTTTGGAAAGTGATTTCCGTGCCATGAAAGACAAAACTATTGTTTGTAACATTGGCCACTTTGATAACGAAATTGACATGGCTTGGTTAAACGAAAACTATGGCGATACCAAAATTGAAATCAAACCACAAGTAGACAAATATACCATTGACGGTGTTGACATTCTTGTTTTGGCCGAAGGTCGTTTGGTAAACCTTGGTTGTGCTACAGGTCATCCAAGTTTTGTGATGAGTAACTCATTCACCAACCAAACGTTGGCTCAAATCGAATTGTGGAAAAACAGCGCAGCATACAACAATGACGTGTATATGTTACCAAAACATTTGGATGAAAAAGTAGCGATGTTGCACCTTGAAAA
>JBILYQ010000181.1:0-4884 GCA_044377655.1 Flavobacterium sp. | reverse complement strand
CAAGAGATATTCGAATTCCTGTTGATAATGGCAGAATTAGTTTTTATGCCGAAAGAGACCAAATATTATTGGACAAAACAGGTTACAATACAGATATTAAAATTGGAGGAATAAATACTTCGGCGGTGGCAGATGTCATTGGACCAACAGTGAAATTATATATGAACGACGAAACCTTTGTAAATGGTGGAATAACAAACGAATCTCCTTTTCTATTGGCTCTTCTTGAAGATGAGCATGGCATAAATACCGCCAGTGGAATAGGTCACGACATTATTGGAATACTGGATGGAGACGAAAGTAATCCTTATATCATGAATGATTATTACGAAACCGAGTTAGACGATTATACCCGAGGCAGAGTGCGTTTTCCTTATAGAAACCTTTCTGTTGGCCTTCACACTATAACTTTTAAAGCTTGGGATGTTTACAATAATCCAATCACTGCAGAAATTCAATTTGTTGTGGTCGGTGACGAAAGTGTAACGCTAAAAAACGTGTTAAATTATCCAAATCCATTTGTGAGTTATACAGAATTTTGGTTTTCACATAACCGACCTTTTGAACCACTTGAAGTGCAAGTACAAGTTATGACTATAACAGGGAAAATTGTATGGTCAAAAAACCAAACGGTCACTACAGACGGATTTCTGTGCCGAGAAATAACTTGGGATGGGAAAGACGATTTTGGAGATAGAATAGGCAAAGGAGTTTACGTATATAAACTTACCGTAAAGTCCACTTTATCGAATAAAAAAACAGAAAAAATAGAAAAACTTGTAATCCTTTAGGAAAATACTATATTTGTTTATTAATAGCTTGAAAAAATTATATGAAAAAAATTGCATTATTATTCTTTATAATAACATCTACACAGCTTGCAAATTCGCAAGAAGACAGTAGGGTGATTACCACTGGCGTTCCGTTTTTATTGGTTGCGGCAGATGCTCGTGCCGCTGGAATGGCGGACCAAGGAGTTGCCACTTCTCCTGACGCATTTTCACAACAATGGAATCCTGCAAAATATGCCTTTTCACTAGATCAACAGGGATTTTCAACTAGTTACACTCCTTATTTAACTGATTTGGTAAATGACATTTCGCTTGGACAGGTAACCTATTTCAATAGAATTAATGAAAGAAGTGCCTTTGCAGGAAGTTTAAGATATTTTGGGCTTGGGGAAATTGAATTACGACAAAATTTTGATGATGAAGCACAAATAGTAACACCGAATGAACTGGCTTTGGACGCGTCTTATTCTTTAAAACTAAGCGAACGTTTTGCTATGGCAGTTGCTGGTAGATACATTCGTTCATCCTTGAGAATACCAACCGCTGGAGCTGGTGACGCCAAGCCTGCAAGCTCTTTTGCTGTTGATGTGGCAGGCTTTTACCAATCCGAAGAAGTGGCATATAATGATTTTAACGGAAGATGGAGAATTGGTTTTAATTTTCAAAACATGGGGCCAAAAATCAATTATGATGCAGGTGCATCAGATGATGATAGTGCTAACTTTTTACCAGCAAACATGAAAATCGGAACTGGTTTTGATTTTATTTTTGACGATTACAACAAGGTTTCTGTAAATATTGAATTGGCAAAACTTTTAGTGCCAACACCACAAAGTTCCGACTTAAATGGAGACGGGCTTATTACGACACAAGAAGAAATAGATCTTAGACAAGAAAATATTAGTGAATATAATAAAGTAAACTGGGTTTCTGGGATGTTCAAATCATTTGGCGATGCGCCAGGAGGTTTCAGCGAAGAGCTTAAAGAGTTTACTTACTCTGTAGGTTCCGAGTATTTATACCAAGATTCATTTGCCTTGCGTTTAGGCTATTTTCACGAAAGCCCCATAAAAGGAGCAAGACAATTTTTCTCTTTTGGAGCAGGCTTCAAATATAATGTTGTAAAAGTGGATGTGTCTTATCTATTCTCCGCATCGAAAGTAAAAAATCCATTAGAAAATACCCTGCGTTTCTCTTTAACGTTTAACTTTGGTGATAAATATGATGAATATTAGTAACTGATCAATAATTAATTAAATATCCAAATTTCTGTTTTTTTGAAATTTGGATTTTTTTTCCTCAATAAAGAATGAAGCAAATAAACATTAATGCCGCCTTCACAGTCTATAAATCGACAGAAGAATTACCAAAAGACATTAAGTCTTTAATGGAACAAGCCGTTGAAATTCGCAAAAAAGCATACGCTCCCTATTCAAAATTTAGAGTTGGTACCGCTTTATTATTGGACAACGACAAAATAGTTTTAGGTTCCAACCAAGAAAACGCTGCCTACCCATCAGGGCTTTGTGCAGAAAGAGTAGCTATCTTTCAATCTGGGTCTATTTATCCAGAGGCAAAAATCATGAAAATGGCCATCACCGCTGCTTCGGACACCAACAAAACAACAACTCCAATTCCACCTTGTGGTGCCTGCAGACAGTCTATTTCGGAATATGAATTCAAGCAAAACACCCCAATAGAAATCTATTTTATGGGAGAAACAGGTGAAGTTTATAAATCAGATTCTATAAAAAATTTACTTCCGCTTGCTTTTGATAAAAACTTCCTTTAGGATTCTAAAAATTACGCTATTAAATTTTAGTTCTTACTTGGAATGTTTTACTTTTGCTTTTCGCAAATTTGTGAGTGAGTGAACTATTTTGCGTTCTCAATAATGTAACACAATAACGCTTTAGCAAAAAGTAACAAATGAAAGAAGTAACAAAAGAAGTTTATTTAAAGTGGTATGAAGACATGCTCCTTTGGAGAAAATTTGAAGACAAACTTGCAGCCCTTTATATTCAACAAAAAGTAAGAGGATTTCTTCACTTATACAACGGTCAAGAAGCCTTATTAGCAGGTGCTTTACACGTCATGAATTTAGGCGGTAAAGACAAAATGATTACTGCTTATCGTAATCACGTTCAACCGATTGGAATGGGTGTTGATCCAAGAAGAGTTATGGCTGAACTATTAGGAAAAGTAACTGGGACATCCAAAGGAATGGGCGGTTCGATGCACATTTTTTCTAAAGAACATGGATTTTACGGAGGTCACGGAATTGTTGGAGCGCAAATTCCAGTTGGTGCTGGTATGGCTTTCGCCGATAAATATTTTGAAACTGGCGGTGTAACCCTAACCTATTTTGGTGATGGAGCAGCACGTCAAGGTTCATTGCACGAAGCTTTCAACATGGCCATGTTGTGGAAATTACCAGTAGTATTCATCTGTGAAAACAATGGTTACGCCATGGGAACTTCAGTAGAAAGAACTGCAAATCACACCGATATTTGGAAACTTGGTTTGGGTTATGAAATGCCATGCGGACCTGTTGACGGAATGAATCCTGTAAAAGTTGCCGAAGCAATGCACGAAGCCATGGAAAGAGCGCGTCGTGGCGATGGACCAACATTTTTAGAAATGAAAACCTATCGTTACAGAGGTCACTCCATGTCAGATGCACAATTGTACCGAACAAAAGACGAAGTAGAAGAATATAGAAAAATTGACCCAATCACACAGGTTTTGGACATTATCAAAGAAAAAAACTATGCTACCGAGGCAGAAATTGAAATCATTGACGAAAGAGTAAAAGACTTAGTGGAAGAATGTGTCACGTTTGCAGAAGAATCAGCTTTCCCTGAAATACAACAATTGTATGATGTGGTTTACGAACAAGAAAATTATCCTTTCATTCCTCACAGACTATAATTATGGCAACCAAAATAACAATGCCGCGTTTAAGCGATACGATGACTGAAGGAACTGTAGCTACATGGCTAAAGAAAGTAGGGGATACAATTAAAGAAGGTGATATTCTTGCCGAAATTGAAACCGATAAAGCCACGATGGAATTCGAATCTTTCAATTCAGGCACCCTATTATACATCGGAATCCCAGAAGGCGATACCGCTCCAGTAGACTCACTTTTAGCCATTATAGGCAAAGAAGGAGAAGATATTTCAGCAATAATTGCGGGTGGAACAACCGAATCGAAAATTGAAACACCAGTAATCGAAGCAATAGCTGAAGCTCTAGTTGTTAATCAACCTACAACCACTACCATACCAAGCAATGCCGATTTGCCAAAAGGCGTAATCGTCGTAACCATGCCTCGCCTTAGCGACACGATGACCGATGGAACAGTAGCAACGTGGTTAAAAAAAGTTGGCGATAAAGTGGCCGAAGGAGATATTTTAGCTGAAATTGAAACCGATAAAGCTACCATGGAATTTGAATCTTTCAATGCAGGAACACTTTTATATGTCGGAATTAATGAAGGCGAAACTGCCCCTGTTGATAGCGTACTAGCTATTATAGGACCAGCAGGAACTGATGTAACAGGAATTGCTGAAAACTATAAAAAAGGAGGTGCTGCACCTGTTGCCATAACTACAAACAATGTTGAAGAACAAAAACAAAACACCTCAGAAGAAACAATTCAAATGGTTTCCAATGGTCAACGAATATTCATCTCTCCTTTGGCTAAGAAGATAGCCGAAGAAAAAGGAATCAATATTGGACAGGTGAAAGGTTCTGGCGAAAACGGACGTATTGTAAAAAGCGATATCGAAAACTTCACGCCATCTGCCTCAGCGCCTCAATCAGCAACTGTCTTCCCGAGCGCAGTGGAGGGAACTCAACCAACAACTGCCCAAAAACCATTCGTTCCAGCAGGACAAATCGCTACCGAAGAAATCAAAAATTCGCAAATGCGTAAAATCATTGCGAAACGTTTGGCAGAATCCTTGTTTACTGCACCACATTACAATTTGGTAATTGAGGTAATAATGGACGAAGCTATGAAATCAAGAGCAATAATCAACAGCGTTCCGGATACGAAAGTGTCTTTTAACGATATGGTAATTAAAGC
>JBILYQ010000180.1:0-4894 GCA_044377655.1 Flavobacterium sp. | reverse complement strand
ACGGATGGTGTTATCTCTGTTGGCTTTGGTTCTTATAAAGGAACAGTAATTGCCGGAAGAAATTGGGGCGACAAGATGCGCAAAATAACCATGCCCGAGGCGGTGGATGGCAGTTGGGAACATTTACTACACAAAGCCTTTGACGGCAAGAACCGACTTTTGATGTTGCACCAACTACAAGAAGAAAAACTACTAGCAAAACCAATCGGTCATAGAGCTATTGGCGTGGTGTATAACCCAGAACATGAACGGTTTGGAAATTACGTGCCGACAGTGATGCCAAAAAGATATGAAGCATTTATCTATTTAGACAATACAAAAGCCTTGCATCCAATACACATTGAGCCCGACGGAAAACAAATTCCAGAGACGTATCCTTTTGGAATATAGCTAATTTTAAAAGGATTGAAACTTCTAATAACCCTCGAAAATTTTGAGGGTTATTTCTTTTATACTTGTGCCATTTAAACTTTGCTTACATTTGGATAGTAGGATTGAAATTGAAGATTATTTTATACTTTTGAAAACTGCTATAAAAGACTATAAACATTTCTTATAAACTTGTTTTTTTCGACCTTGCATTTCAAAATCCAGACATTATTAAACCAACGTAACAAGAATGCTTTTTAACTCCATTAATTTTGCGCTTTTCCTCCCAATAGTCTTCCTGCTCTATTGGTTCGTGGCCCAAAGAAGTTACAAACTTCAAAATGTGTTACTGCTGGTTTCAAGTTATTTTTTCTATGCCTGCTGGGATTGGCGGTTTTTATTTTTACTCATCTTCTCTACATTGTTGGATTATTACACAGGACTTAAAATGTCGGATGCCAAAAATATTAAAACTAAAAAGTTTTGGTTCTGGCTTAGCATCTCCATTAATTTAGGGTTTCTTGGTGTTTTTAAGTATTATAATTTCTTTGCAGATAGTTTTGCCGCTGCCGTAGCCCAAATTGGTTGGCAAGTGAATCCATTTACATTAAAAATAATTTTGCCTGTTGGTATTTCCTTCTACACTTTTCATGGATTGTCCTATGTCATTGATATTTACAAAGAACGCATCAAGGCCGAAAAGAACTTCATAGATTACTCGGTTTTTGTGAGCTTCTTTCCTCTATTGGTTGCCGGACCTATTGAAAGAGCCACCCACTTGCTGCCACAAATCCAAAAGAAACGAACTTTTGACTATGCCAAAGCCGTTGATGGTTTAAAACAAATTCTTTGGGGATTGTTCAAGAAAATCGTCATTGCCGATCAATGCGCCATACATGCTAATTTAATTTTTAATCATTCCGATGACTATTCCGGAAGCACTTTACTACTGGGAGCCTTACTTTTTACATTCCAAATCTATGGCGACTTTTCGGGATATTCGGATATTGCCCTAGGAACAGCAAGGCTTTTCGGAATAGAACTCTTGCGCAATTTTGCTTTTCCCTATTTCTCCAGAGATATTGCTGAATTTTGGCGGCGCTGGCACATTTCGCTTTCCACTTGGTTCAGAGATTATCTTTACATCCCTTTGGGCGGAAGTAAAGGCGGTACGTGGATGAAAATTAGAAACACTTTCATTATCTTCATCGTGAGCGGTTTTTGGCATGGTGCTAATTGGACGTTCATCATTTGGGGTCTATTGAATGCCATCTATTTTTTACCTCTACTGCTGACCAATAAAAACAGAGTGCATCTTGGCATTGTAGCGCAAGGAAAACATTGGCCCACAGCAAGGGAAACCTTTAGTATGCTTATGACTTTTGGCTTGACCGTTTTGGCATGGGTATTTTTCAGAGCCGATTCCCTAACGCATGCACTGAGTTATTTGTCGACTGTTTTTTCAGCATCGGTATTTTCTATTCCAGAAGTCATTCCGAAAACAACCTTATTACTGCTCTTGTTTTTCATATTCATGGAATGGATTGGACGAGAACAAGAATATGCCTTGGCACATATTGGCATCCAATGGAATAAAAAAGCGAGATGGGCGATGTACTATTGCCTTGTATTTGCACTATTCTATTTCAGCGGTGAAGAACAACAGTTTATCTATTTTCAATTTTAGACTATGAAAAAGTTCCTCAGCACCTTCTTGTTTTTCATGTTGCCAATTGTTCTGGTGGCTTTCATTTGTGAAGTAGCTTTGCAAGCAATTCCTAATGATTATAAGCTAAAGAGACGTTATTTGGATAAAAATGCCCTTCAAATAGAAACACTTATTTTAGGAAGTTCGCATGCATTGTATGGTATCAATCCAGAATATTTTGCAACTAAAACCTTCAATGGAAGCAATATTTCACAATCTATCAACTATGATTATCAGATAATTAAAAAATATGAAAAGGATTTAAAAAACCTCAAAACACTCATCTTGCCACTCTCCTATTTCACCCTTTTCAGAAAACTTGAAGACGGCACACAAGCTTGGCGGATAAAAAATTACGTTATTTATTATGGTATTAACACACCCCATTCCTTCACCGATTATTCAGAATTGCTAAGCGTAAAATTCGAATTGAATTTAAAACGAATCCAATCTAATTATGTCAAGGATAAAAACAATATCACCTGCTCTAAACTAGGCTGGGGAAATGATTTCAAATCTGAAAATTCAAAAGATTTGGAGAAAACAGGAAAAACGGCGGCGCTGAGACATTCTAAAGACAGTACTAATTACAATGAAAATTTTAATACTCTAAATAAAATCATCGCATTGTGTAAAAAGAACAACGTCAAAGTAATGCTATTGACCACGCCAACCTTTGCAACCTATAGAGAAAACCTCAATAAAAAACAGCTTCAAATAACATTAAATGCCGCTCAAAAAATGATTGCTACGCATGACAATTGCTATTATGTTAACCTATTTAAAGACACCTCCTTCATTGCTTCCGATTTTTATGATGCCGATCATTTAAACGAACTTGGAGCCAAAAAACTATCCCTCCTTTTGAATAAAAAAATTACACAGCAGAGATAGTTTTCTTGAATATTACACATTCTTTTTTAAATGAGTAATCATACTTTACTTTTCATAAAAAATGCCCCAAATAGTATCTAACTTTTTGGGGCATGTTTATTTTTTGAAGCTTTAGTTCTTATTTTAAACTGGATAAACTTTGTTCTATTGTAGCAATGTTTGCCAAAGCGTCTGCTTCTTTCTTGCGTTCTATGGCGATAACATTATCGGGTGCGCCGCTCACAAACTTCTCGTTGGCGAGTTTTCCTTGCACTGATTTGAGAAAACCTTTAATATATTTCAACTCTTCGGTCAGTTTGGCAATTTCTTCCTCTACGTTTATTGCTCCAGAAATTGGAATAAAATATTCATTAGATTTCACACGATATGCCAATGCGCCATCCACTTTTTCAGTTACATATTCCAAAGACGTTATGTTACCCAATTTAGTAATTACGGCATCAAAATAGGTTGTAGAATTTTCATTATTCCACACTTTCAAATCAATGGTGTCTTTGAAAGGAATGTTTTTCTCTTTTCTAATGGTTCTTATCCCCGAAATCACTTCCATAACAAAATCAAAATCAATGATAATGTTTTCGTTTATGGCTGTCATTTTTGGCCATTCTGAAATAATCAACGCTTGTTCTGGAGTTCTGTCGGCGATATGCTGCCAAATTTCCTCGGTCAAAAACGGCATGAAAGGATGCAACAACTTTAGGTTAGCTTCCAACAATTCAATCACTTTATCAAAAGTAGCTTTGTCAATCGGCTGTTGGTAACCCGGTTTTATCATTTCTAGTAACCAAGCACAGAAATCGTCCCAAACCAATTTGTAAATGGCCATCAAAGCGTCGGACAAACGGTATTTTTCAAAATGATCTTCAATTTCCACAAGCGTTTTTTGCAACTTCGCTTCATACCATTCAATGGCTACTTTGGCATATTCGGGTTGGGGAATTTCGGTTACTTCAAAACCTTTTATCAATCGGAAGGCATTCCAAATTTTATTGGTAAACGCTTTTCCGTTGTTACACAATTCCTCGTCAAACATAATATCGTTTCCGGCAGAAGCGCTCAACAGCAATCCTACACGAACGCCATCGGCACCGAACTTCTCAATCAATTCCAATGGATCAGGCGAGTTTCCTAATGATTTAGACATTTTTCGGCGTTGCTTGTCGCGAACCAATCCTGTCAAGTAAACATTAGAAAACGGTTTTTGGCCTGTATATTCATATCCTGCAATTATCATTCGGGCTACCCAGAAAAACAAAATATCGGGACCAGTTACCAAATCATTGGTTGGATAATAATATTTAAAATCTTCGTTTTCAGGATCTAAAACACCTCCAAAAACTGCCATTGGCCAAAGCCAAGATGAAAACCAAGTATCAAGCGCATCTTCGTCTTGCTTTAAATCGCTTACAGTTAAATGTGCGTTATTGGTTCTTGTTTTTGCTAATTCCAAAGCTTTCTCGATAGATTCTGCAACAACAAAATCTTCTTTTCCTTCGCCATAATAATAGGCCGGAATTTGTTGACCCCACCAAAGTTGGCGCGAAATGTTCCAGTCGCGGATATTTTCCAACCAGTGACGGTAAGTATTGTCAAAACGTTTTGGGTATAATTTTACTTCTTCCGTTTCCAAAACGGCTTTGATAGCAGGTTTTACCAAATCTTCCATTCTAAGAAACCATTGGTCGGACAAACGAGGTTCGATGACGGCTTTGGTTCTTTCGGAAGTTCCTACTTTATTGATGTGGACTTCAACTTTATCAAGTGCTCCAATAGCATCTAATTCTTTGGCAATTTCATCACGAACCACAAAACGATCTTTGCCTTGATAATGCAAGCCAAAACTGTTTAAAGTGGCGTCATCATTGAAAATATCGATGATTTCAAGGTTGTGCTTTTCGCCTAATGCTTTGTCATTAGTATCGT
>JBILYQ010000179.1:0-4981 GCA_044377655.1 Flavobacterium sp. | reverse complement strand
TGCTTCACGTGGAATTGCAGAAGTAATTACACACCATTACACTCAGAATATTGATTTAAAAGATGCTAAAACCGTTTTGGAAAATAGCGGCAGAGCCATCATGGGTTCGGCTACAGCAGATGGCGAGAACAGAGCAAAAGACGCTATTGTTTCTGCTTTAGATTCTCCATTGTTGAATGATAATAAAATTTTAGGTGCTAAAAACGTATTGTTGCTTATCGTTTCAGGTTCTAATGAAATTACTATTGACGAAATAGGAGAAATCAACGATCATATTCAAAATGAAGCAGGTCACAACGCTAATATTATTATGGGTGTTGGTGAAGATCATACTTTGGGTGATGCCATTGCGGTAACTATAATTGCCACAGGATTTAATGTGGAACAACAAAAAAGTTTAGTTAATACAGAACCTGAAAAAATCATTCATTCTCTAGAAGATGAACAACGACTAGTTCGGGATTTAACTCAAAAAGCAGTTGAAGTTTTTCAAACGAAAAGCGACACTTCTTCCATTACTACAGAGGAGAAAGTGGTTTTTGAGTTAATTGAAGATCAAGCTTTACAAGCTGTAGCTCCTTCGGTTAATGAAAATGAATTGATTGCAATGAATCAATTTATCAAAAACTTAGATGTTACTTTTGAAATTGTTTCCCCAATAAAAGATATCGATTATAAATTCACAACCCCAGAGTTTGCTGATATAAAAGTGTTTGAAGCGCAAACAATTATCAAAGAAGAAGAGCAAATCATGTTTTCTTTTGATATGCCATTAGCAAAAGCAGCGCCAGTTGATGAGGCTAAAATTGTTTTCGATTTGACGTCCGATGAAACGCGAAATATTGAAGTAAAAGAGCCCGTTCAGTTTGTGCCAGTTACAGAGTTGAACGAAAACGGAATTATAAAATATTCCTTGGAAGAATATATGGAAATTGAAAATGATTTGTTGAATTCAAAACCAATTTCAAAAGTTGTTGAAGCGCCTATTGCTGAAGAATTGAATATCACCATGAAACATGTGGAGCCTTTAAAGACTGCGCAATATGCTACTCATGTTGAAGATGTTTCTCCAATGGAAATGACGATAGAGGATACTTTGAAACATAGAGCTGAAGAAAGAAGAAGAAAATTAAAAGAGTTCAATTATAAGTTCCACAACAATCCTTCAAAAATTGAAGAATTAGAAAAAGAACCAGCCTATAAACGACTAGGTGTTGATCTTTCTAATAATTCACAAGCTAATAATTCTAATTCTAGAATGTCATTAGGAACAGATAGTAACGATGATTTACAACTTCGTTCCAACAATTCTTTTTTGCATGATAACGTCGATTAATTCATCCGTTAAGTAATAGAGTAACCCGATAATTTCATTGAGATTTTCGGGTTATTTTTTTTATCTTTGCGATATAAATTTTATGATTAGCTAATAATAAAATATACACAAAAATGAGTTTATCAATACAAATCATGGAAGACTTGAAAACTGCCATGAGAGCCAAAGATACTGTTGCGCTGGAAGCACTAAGAGCTATAAAATCGGAATTGCTTTTAGCACAAACCGCTACAGGTTCAAAAGAAGAAATTTCAGAGGATGAAGAAATTAAAATACTTCAACGTTTAGTAAAAATGCGAAAAGACAGCGCATCAATTTTTACAACTCAAAACCGTCCCGATTTGGCGGAACCAGAATTAGCCCAAATTGCGGTAATAGAAAAATTCCTTCCAGCTCAACTTTCTGAAACAGAAGTTGAAGCTATTATTTCAAAAATCATTGCCGAAACCGGTGCCTCAGGAATGGCTTCAATGGGAAAAGTAATGGGATTAGCTGCTGCGCAAATCGGTGGGCAAGCAGAAGGAAAAACAATTTCAGCAATTGTAAAAAAACTGTTGGTTTAATAATCATTTATTAGACTATTTAGAAAGTCAGATTAGAATCTAACTAGTCTAAAAAAATCTAAAAATCTAATAAAATAATGGCTGCGTAGTTCAACTGGATAGAATATCAGATTTCGGCTCTGAGGGTTGGGGGTTCGAATCCCTTCGCGGTCACAAAAGTGTAGAGCTTAAAAGTAATTTGTTACGATTTTACTTTTAAGTTTTTTTTTAAAATCAATTGTTTTTTATTCAAATGAATGGCAATATATTATCTTGTACTACTTGTTTTTGGATTAGTTTTCATCCGGGTTGTTCTTTTTAGAATTCTCGAACCAGCGTATATGCTTGTTTTTAATAAGCCATTATATATTTATTGGTATCCTCTTCTTAGAAAATTACAGCCTAACCAAAAACAAATTTTAGTAAGCGAATTTCCCTTTTTTAAAAAACTTTCAAATAAGAAGCAAAATTATTTTGAACATAGGGTGAAAACTGTCATAAATCACTATCAATTTATTGGCAATGATGGCGTTGAAGTTACTAATGAAATGAAAATTATCATTGCAGGAACATATGTGATGTTAACTTTTGGGATGCGTAATTATTTAGTCACCTTGTTTACAAAAATCATAATATATCCGTCAATTTATTTTTCCAAAGCCCATGACCAAAACCATAAAGGGGAGTTTAATCCGTTAATGAAAGCGATTGTTTTCTCATGGGAAGATTTTTTATTGGGACATAAAACAGCTAATGATAATTTAAATTTGGGTGTTCATGAATTTTCACATGTTTTGCATTTTCATTGTTTGAAGAGCAACGATTCTAGTGCTATAATTTTTTATGATGAGTTTAAAAAAATTTCAAATTATTTTCTGGATACTAACTTAAATAAACAATTATTAGCAACCGGTTATTTTAGGGATTATGCTTATACTAATCAATTTGAGTTTTTGGCAGTTGTTTTAGAACATTATTTTGAAACACCAATAGAGTTTAAACAGCGATTTCCAGAGATGTATGGTACTATTAGTTTGATGCTGAATCATAAACATTAAACACCTGTTCAAAACAACAAAGTTGCTTTTTAATAGATCATTTTGTGTTATTTAGCATGTGTGGATTTTGTTAAAGCTGTAGTGTAATATATAAAAGCTTAGTTGTTTAACTTAATAAAATATTTGATATAGGTTTTAAAGGAATTGGGTTTGAAACCCATTTGGTTACTAAATAAAAAAGCCATCTTTTAAAGAGATGGCTTTTTATTGATTTAAAAAAAGATATTATTCCACTATTAATTTTTTTGTTACTGTTTCTTTTTCAGAAATTATTTTAATAAAATAGATGCCTTGTGATAAATTTGAAATATTTATTTCCACTTCATTTGAATTATTAACATCAATATCTTTAACAAATCTGCCATTAATATCATTAATTTGAATAGTTTTTATTTCCACATTTGGGGAAGAAATAGTTATGAATTCTTTCGCAGGATTTGGATACAGTGTAAACTTACTTGAAATTAAATTATTATTATTTACACCCAAAAGCGTATCAGAAGAAGAAGCTCTGATTAATAAATTATCAAAAACACCAATGCTAGCTGCAGTATTTGGTGCCGCAGTTGTTCCTCCAGCTGAGCCTAAAATATCAACTTCGCCAACATCTACTGTTGAGGCAGAACTAGCAAATGATCTGTTAAATAATCCATTTAATTCTTTAACTTTAATTTCACCAGTGGTATAATTGAAACTTAGTCCTAATTTATACCAAGTATCTGCTACTAAAAGCAAAGCTGCCGGTGTAGTTGTTGTTCCTCCTAATGTTAACGAATAATTACCAATAGCTCCAGTACCGCCTAATGTTGTAGGGTCAAGGTAACCCAGTCCTCTAATTTCTTTGGTGTCCATTGTTATCATTAATCCAGCTAACATTTTAAGTCTTGCTGATGATTCATAAAGAACAACTCGCATGGTGTTTTTACTTGTAGAAACAGGACCCGTAAAAAAATCATATTCTACTTCTGCAATGTTGTTTCCACTTGTTCTTCCTGACCATTCAGTAGTTAAAGTTTTTGTCATCCATCTTGTTCCAGTTGTTGAACTAGAACCCGTAATTTGGATTGAATTACCATAATTGCCTCCTTTGTCAACAATCTGAAAATCTGAATTTACTGCAGCAGGAACGGCAGTTGTTGCTACAAATGTTGTCCATCCACCTTGGCCTGGTGTCATACCAGTAAGATCTGTACCAACATTTCCAATTGTTAATGCAGTTGCATTTTCATTAAATAAAGTCTGTGCATAAATAGTGAAATTAGATGCAAGAAATAATAAGAGTAATTTTTTTTTCATTTGTTTTGGTTTATAGATTAATAATTTCAAATTTATGAAATTTGAATTGTAACACAACAATTATTTCCTAATTATTTCGAGGTCAGTAATTTCAAATCTGCAATTGTCTGTTTTGGGTTTTCTGATTTGAAAACATAATTTCCTGCTACCAATACGTCAGCTCCAGCTTCTACTAATTGTTTGGCGTTTTTATCAGTTACTCCACCGTCAATTTCTATTAAAGTTGAAGCGTTTTTACGAGTTATTAAGGCTTTTAATTTAGTTACTTTTTCATAAGTATTTTCTATAAAGGATTGTCCGCCAAAACCTGGATTGACACTCATTACACAAACCAAATCAATATCATTGATTATATCTTCTAGTAAATCAATATTGGTATGTGGATTAATGGCAACTCCGGCTTTCATTCCTTCCGCTTTGATACCTTGAAGTGTTCTATGAAGGTGTGTGCACGCTTCAAAGTGAACAGAAAGAATGTTGGCGCCTAAATCGGCAAAAGTCTTGATGTATCTGTCAGGATCAACAATCATTAAATGAACATCGATGGTTTTTTTGGCATGTTTGTTAATTGCCTCCAAAACGGGCATTCCAAAAGAGATATTAGGAACAAAAATGCCGTCCATGATATCGATGTGAAACCAATCAGCTTCGCTATTGTTAATCATTTCAATATCGCGTTGTAAGTTTGCAAAATCAGCTGCTAAAACAGATGGTGCAATTAATGTGTTTTTCATTTAGTTGTGTTGTTT
>JBILYQ010000178.1:0-5010 GCA_044377655.1 Flavobacterium sp. | reverse complement strand
AATTTAAAAACAGCCAAAACTAGTTATTTCAAAACTGATTTCGAATGGGCTTCGCATCAATTAAAAGTTTTGAAATCGGCCACATCGCAATTGATTGCCAATGATGCTATGGATTTGTTTCTATTAATAAGTGACAATACTGTTGAAGATTCTACACAAGTGGCGTTAAAGAAATTTGCGCGTGCTGATTTTCTGGTGTACAAAAACAAAAATTTAGAAGCATTAGCTTTGTTTCAAACTATTTTGAAAGAACACAAAGGCGAAGCCATTGAAGCGATAACGCTTTTGCGAATTGGAAAAATACAAGAGAAACTGGGTGATTACACGGCGGCTTTGGAACACTACAAAATAATAATTGACAAGTACAAAGAAAGCATATACATTGATGAAGCCCTTTATTTTGCTGCAGAAATTTATAATTTTCAATTGAAAGAGATTGAAAAAGCTAAACCTTTGTATGAAGAAATGATTTTCAAACACGAAGACAGCATCTATTTTGTGGAAGCCCGAAAAAAATACCGACAATTGCGCGGCGACACCAATCTTTAAAACTCCAATAACAATGATACTTTACAACGTTACCATCAACATCCACGAAAGCGTTCATGACCAATGGATGCAATGGATGCAAGAAAAACACATTAAAGAGGTGTTGGCTACAGGCAAGTTCACCTCGGCGCGAATGGTCAAAGTTTTGATAGAAGAAGAAATGGGAGGAACTACTTATTCCATTCAATATACAACGGATAGCAAGGAAACGCTACAAAAATATTACGACGAAGATGCGCCACGACTTCGAGACGAAGGATTACGACTTTTTGCCGACAAGATGTTGGCATTTCGAACCGAATTGGAATTAGTTTCTGAGCATTAATCGGAGTAATAAAAATAGCGAATAATCCAAAATAAAATAATCTAAAAACAGAATGAATCAAGTAAGAGCCAAAAAACATCTTGGGCAACATTTTTTAACTGACGAAAGTATTGCAGTAGCCATTGCCGACACGTTGCGTTTTGAAGGCTATGACAATATTCTGGAAATCGGTCCCGGAATGGGTGTTTTGACCAAGTATTTATTGGAAAAACCAACCACAACCTATGTTGTTGAAATCGATACCGATTCGGTGGCGTATTTGAACGAGCATTATCCAAAATTGCATGATAAAATCATCTGTAAAGATTTTTTAAAATACAATATCAACGAAGTTTTTGAAGGCAAGCCTTTTGCAATCATCGGCAATTTTCCCTACAACATTTCTACGCAAATTGTTTTTCGCTGTTTGGAATTGCGCCATCAAGTACCCGAATTTTCAGGGATGTTTCAAAAAGAAGTCGCCGAAAGAATTTGCGAAAAAAAAGGAACAAAAACCTATGGAATTCTATCGGTTTTGGTACAAGCATTTTATGATGCCGAGTATTTATTCACTGTTGAACCCGAAGTTTTCAATCCGCCGCCAAAAGTAAAATCAGGTGTTTTGAGATTGAGAAGAAAGGAAAATTTCACATTGCCTTGTAGCGAGAAATTATTTTTCAGCGTGGTAAAAACTGCTTTTCAGCAACGTAGAAAAACAATGCGAAACAGTTTAAAATCTTTCCAATTATCCGATAGTTTAAAAGAAGATACTATCTTTGACCTTCGTCCGGAACAACTCAACGTTTCGCAATTTATTGAACTTACACAAAAAATAGAAGCCAATGGAATTTAAAATCAGCAAGGAACTAATTCATGAATTAGAAAAACTCATTCAAGATAAAAACGACCACCAATTGGAAGTTTTATTGAATGATTTGCACCATGCTGATATTGCCGAAATTCTTGATGAGCTTGATTTTAATGGAGCCACCTATATTTTTAAGGTTTTAGATTCTGAAAAAACAGCCGAAATCCTTCTTGAACTAGAAGACGATTTGCGGGAAAACATCCTAAGCCGCCTTTCTCCAAAAGAAATTGCAGAAGAACTGGATGAGCTTGAAACCAACGATGCTGCCGATATTATTGCCGAACTTTCACAAAGCAAAAAAGAAGAAGTAATCTCGGAACTTCAGGATGTTGAACATGCCAAGGATATTGTTGAATTATTGCGTTTTGATGAAGACACTGCGGGTGGAATCATGCACAAAGAGTTGGTTAAAGTAAATGAAAACTGGAATGTGCTTACGTGCATCAAAGAAATGCGAATTCAGGCCGAGAACATTTCCAGAGTCCACTCTATTTATGTAGTAGATGATGAAGACCGATTAAAAGGACGTCTTTCGCTAAAAGATTTGTTGACAACGTCATCAAGAACCCCGATTAGAGAAGTATATATTCCAAAATTAAATTCCGTAAAAGTAGATACAGAAGATGTTGAGGTGGCCCGAATCATGCAAAAATACGATTTGGAAGCCATTCCTGTAGTCGACGAATTAGGCCGATTGGTTGGCCGAATTACCATCGATGACATTGTGGATGTAATCAAGGATGAAGCCGACCAGGATTACCAATTAGCAGCCGGTATCTCGCAAGATGTAGAAGCAGATGATAGTATTATAGAACACACCAAAGCTAGATTACCTTGGTTGGTTTTGGCATTATTGGGTGGTTTTATTAGTGTTACGCTGTTAGAAGGTTTTCAAGGCGCGATGGCTTTTCACAAAGAATTGTTTTTCTTCACCCCATTAATAGCGGCAATGGCTGGCAATGTAGGAGTTCAATCTTCCGCTATTATAGTTCAAGGTTTGGCTAACAATAGCATCACAGGGTCGCTTTGGAATCGATTAATCAAAGAAGTAAGTTTGAGTTTGTTGAATGGCGTTATTTTGGGGACAATCTTGCTTATCGGTAGCAATTTGTTGCTTGGAGTTGACATAGCAATAGGACTTACAGTTACAGTATCGCTGCTGTCAGTGATAATAATAGCGTCTTTAATCGGAACATTTGTACCCTTGTTACTTGATAAATTTGGCATTGACCCGGCACTTGCCACAGGACCATTTATCACCACTAGCAATGATATTTGTGGTATTTTAATTTATTTTTCAATCGCCAAAATGATTTTAGGGTTTTAATCACAATCTTGTTTCCCATTCAGGAGCGGATTGCTCGGGCTTTATCAGCCAATGCCATTCCTGCTTTTCATTCCAATCTCGCCCCAAAAGGGAGGATTTCCATTGCAATCAGGGCTAAACAGTAATTGTCTTTCCCTTTTGTTCCTGTTTTCAAAAAATACTTATCTTTAACCAACAAATCAGGCCCAACTTTGCGTCTTTGTAGTTAAAAAATGAAAAACATTAAAATCCTTCATCTCGACAGCAACCATCCTTTACTTTGGGAACAATTGCAGCAAACCGGTTTTGAAAACCATGCCGATTACATTTCTTCCAAAGAGGAAATCGAAGCTAAAATCAAAGAATATCAAGGAATCGTTATCCGAAGTCGCTTTAAAATTGACAAAAATTTTATCGATAAAGCCACCAATTTGCAATTCATCGCCCGTGTTGGCGCTGGATTGGAAAGTATCGATTGCGAGTATGCCATTTCCAAAAACATCCAACTCATTGCCGCGCCCGAAGGCAACAGCAATGCCGTTGGTGAACACGCTTTGGGCATGCTTTTATCATTGATGAACAAACTCAATCGGGCCGATAAACTGGTGCGCGAAGGAAAATGGATTCGCGAAGGCAATCGCGGGTATGAACTCGAAGGCAAAACCGTTGGAATAATCGGTTATGGCAACATGGGAAAATCATTTGCCAAAAAACTTCGTGGTTTTGATGTCAAAGTTCTTTTTCATGATATTTTGGCAGCTATCGGCGATGAAAATGCAACGCAAGTTACCCTTGAAGAACTTCAAAAACAGGCCGACGTTTTAAGTCTGCACCTGCCTTGGACTCCACAAACCGACAAAATGGTCACTACCCATTTCATCAATCAATTTGCCAAACCTTTTTGGTTCATCAATACCTCCAGAGGCAACAATGTAGTTACCGATGATTTGGTTATGGCATTAGAATCTGGAAAAATCATTGGCGCCGGTTTGGACGTTTTAGAATATGAAAAACTATCCTTTGAAAATCTCTTTATTGGTGAGCAAAAACCAGCGGCTTTTGAGTATCTGTTGCATTCTGAAAATGTTTTAGTAACGCCACACATCGCGGGTTGGACCTTTGAAAGCCATCAAAAATTAGCGCAAGTCATTGTCGATAAAATCAAACGTTTTTATTCCGAGCAATAAAAATAACTCCTATAAAGTTAAACTTTAAAAATAATTAATATATTTGGAATAACAAAAATTTAGGAGTATCCGAAAATCCTTGAAGAGTAGGACTAACCAAATATGAAACATTATGATTAAGTGGTACAAAAAAGTTGTTTTTGACAATTATGCTAATTTTAACGGAAGAGCAAGAAGATCAGAATATTGGTATTTTGCATTAATGAATATTATTATTTTAATTGTTGCTGCAGTTTTAGACAACCTCCTCGGAACTACCTTTGGTATACTTCCTTATGGATATTTATATTTAGTAGTTGCATTAGCTGTTTTTATTCCAGGATTGGCAGTTTCTGTTCGAAGATTGCATGATGTTGGCAAAAGTGGTTGGTTTTACTTTATTGTACTAATTCCTTTAGTTGGTGCAGTATGGTTATTAGTTTTGTTCTTTACGGAAGGGAATCAAGGAGAAAACCAATATGGTTCTGACCCAAAGGCAGTAGAATAACACACTCCAAAGTTATTTTTATATAAAAAGCACTTTAACGGTGCTTTTTATATTTTATCATAAAAGCTTTTTATATTTTAGACGCATAATTAATTTAAATAACCAAAAACAACAAACCCAATATGGAAAACCAAAAAATTGACATGTTCATGATGATGAACGCCAAGTTCTTCGAAAGCTATCATTTGAACGCCGTTAGAGAAAAATTATTGACTATTGACGAATCCAAATGGGGAATGGTGCAAACCCTGCAATTGAAAGACCCAACAACGGCTTTGATTATCTCTATCGTTGGTGGTGGATCATTGG